>JAAYIP010000300.1 GCA_012523435.1 Bacteroidales bacterium
CTTATGTTCACGCAGATGAACACGTACTGACCGTCAACCCCCTAAACAATGTCTGCTACTCCGGTAATGACGGTGGTATTTACAAAACCCTCGATAAAGGGCTCTCTTGGATTGATGTCAGTTCCACTCTGTCAATCCTCCAGATTTACCGCATGGGTGTCTCCTACACGAATCCTGACTTGATCATTGAAGGATCACAGGATAATGGGACATACCTGTATAAAGATGGTGAATGGTATGATGTGTACGGTGGCGACGGTATGGCCTGCGCAATCGACCCATCCAACCCGGATATCATGTATGCTTCGACCCAAAATGGCAACCTGTTAAAATCGATGCAAGGAGGCAGAGACTGGAAAGGTATCCGGCCAGAATCCGGCGGATCCTGGATCACACCGTTCCAGATCCACCCGATCAATACCAATATGATTGTTGCCGGCTATAAATCCGTTTACCTGAGTACCACCTGGGCTAACAGCTGGACAAAGATTTCACCCGAACTCGATGGTGGTGAGACCATGAACGAGATCACTTTTGCTCCCTCCGACGACCGCTACATCTATGTATCCCGCGGTCCAAATATCTGGGGGACCCGCGATCGGGGTGCCAGCTGGAGAAGCCTGAAAAATGGCCTGCCAAACCTGTCCATTGAATGGATCGTGGTATCCCCCAGCGAACCCGACAAAGTGTGGGTAGCTTTCTCCGGATTCACCGATGGCCAAAAGGTTTACTATTCAGATAATGCCGGTGACACCTGGACAAACTACTCAGAAGGATTACCGAATGTTCCGGCCAACTGCCTGGTGATCAACAAAATGTCAAATTACGCTATGTATGCCGGCACCGATTTGGGTGTCTATTATCGTAAACCAGGCATGAGCGAATGGGTACCATTTGACGATGGTTTACCGAATGTGATCGTCAACGTGCTGGACATCAACTACAAAGTGAATAAGATCCGTGCTGCTACCTTCGGTCGCGGAGTCTGGGAATCACCCATCATCGATGACGGCAGCCGGGAGCCTGCTGTGCTGCTAACTGCCAACGGACTGATGGATCGGATTGAGCTATCATGGATTGCTCCGAGAGAGGTTGAGCCACTGCATTACAACATCTACAGAGATGACGCTTTGTATCAGACTTCCACAACCAACTACTTTACCGATGAAGTTGCTAATGGTCTCTCTTACTCTTACTGGGTTGAAGCAGTGTACGACGACGGCGTTTCCACTCCGACCAACCGGGTGGTAGCACGCACTCCAATCGATGTCACATTCCCGTACCGGGAAGACTTTGAAGAAGAGACCCACGGATGGCTGTTGAAAAAAGATCCTTCAGGATGGCAATGGGGTACCGGAGCCGACTTTAACATGACGCAGCTTGGTGACTCCAAGTTCATCGCCATCAACTCCGAAGTGGCTAGCCAGGTTGAGAAACGAGCAACCGACTATGCTATTTTGCCGACTATGGATCTGACTGATCTTGCTGAGCCCATCATTTCCTGTAAGTACGCTTTTAGGCAGTTCCAGCGGATCGACAAGCTCTATTTAGTTTACCGTACAGTTGAAAATCCTATATGGACTAATTTGATTGAGCTGGATGCAACGAGCCGGACTCCGATGTGGACTTGGAGGAATTTCACATTCACAATCCCGTCCGATCTGCTGATTCCCGATATTGAGTTTGCTTTTTATTACAGTGACATGGGTACGCTGGGATATGGTGCAGCCATCGATGACTTTTACATCGGACCGGATGTCAGCGGTATTGATAATACCAAGATTGAAGGACAGGTTACCGTTTATCCAAACCCGACGAATGGTGAGTTCAATGTGAATCTAAAAGGATTACAGGGGCAGGAAGTTCAGGTTGACATCCTGGATGCCACCGGAAGAATGATTCAGCAGCGGGTGATCAGGGTTGAAACCCCGGAAACCTTAAGCAATTTCACCCTCGGAAATGTTGGCCGCGGTCTCTATTTTGTTCGCGTTACCAGCAAAGACAATCAGTGGGTGTTGCCTTTAACCAATAATCGTTAATCACTGAATATCAACCGGCATGATCGAGGAGCAACTCAGCCAGATGGATCGGGAAGTTCAAGAATGTACGCGGTGCGAGCTTTATCTGAAGCGGACACAAGCTGTTCTGGGCGGAGGAAACCCATTCTCTGAGCTGATGCTCATCGGTGAGGGGCCGGGAGAGGAAGAGGACAGGCAAGGCGTGCCGTTTGTCGGGAAATCCGGCCAGCTGCTCGACAAGATCCTGGCGGCGGCGGGCTTTTCGAAAGAGGAGAATGTTTACATTACCAATATCGTCAAATGCAGACCACCTGGTAATCGTGAACCCAATCCCGAAGAGCGCGCCGCCTGCCTCCCTTTCCTCATGAGGCAAATCGAATTGATCCAGCCAGGAATTATCGTCCTACTGGGAAGTACCGCCCTGAAAGCTCTGATCAATCCAGAAGGACGAATCACAAAAATGAGGGGAAAATGGATCACCTGGAACGGAATTCAGGTAATACCAACATACCATCCATCAGCACTGCTACGAAATCCTGACCTCAAAAAGGATGTCTGGGAAGATTTTAAAAGTGTGGTGCAGAAATACCGCGAAGAGATCGATCCCCACCACCACTCAAACTATACCTGACCCCGCTGATTAGATAATCAGCATCGCATCTCCATAGGTACCAAACCGATACTTTTCTTTGATGGCCACTTGATAAGCCTCCATAATCCGGTCGAAACCGGCAAAGGCGGATACCATCATCAATAAAGTACTCAACGGCAGATGAAAGTTGGAGATCATGGAATCCGCTACACTGAATTCGTAGGGCGGGAAAATGAATTTGTTAGTCCATCCTTCATAAGGTTTGAGCAACCCATCCGTTGACACTGAACTCTCTAGAGTCCGCATCGTGGTAGTTCCCACAGCACAGACATGCTTGCGGAGACTTTTGGCGGTGTTGACCTTGTTGGCCGCTTCTTCAGATATGATAATCTGTTCTGAATCCATCTTGTGCTTGGTTAGGTCCTCTACATCAACCGATCGGAAATTCCCCAAACCAACGTGCAAGGTGACAAAAGAGAAGTCTATTCCTTTTATTTCCAGCCTTTTCATTAATTCGCGACTGAAATGCATCCCGGCAGTCGGAGCAGCAACAGCTCCCTCATTCTTGGCAAAAATGGTCTGATAACGCTCCCGATCCTCAGGCACCGCCTCACGCTTAATAAACTTGGGAAGTGGAGTCTCCCCTAATTCATAGAGGGTCTTCTTGAACTCTTCGTACGGACCATCATACAGAAAACGTAACGTCCGTCCACGCGATGTAGTGTTGTCAATCACCTCGGCAACCAACATGTCATTCTCACCAAAGTACAGCTTGTTTCCAATACGAATCTTCCTGGCCGGATCAACTAAAACATCCCATAACCGCTGATCGCGGTTGAGCTCCCGAAGCAAAAACACTTCAATTTCTGCTCCCGTTTTTTCCTTGTTCCCACGAAGTCTCGCAGGGAAAACCCTAGTGTCATTGAACACCATTACATCCTGGTTATCAAAATAATCAAGCACATCCCTGAATACCTTGTGCTCAATCATACCAGTCTTCCGGTTCAGCACCATGAGCCTCGATTCATCACGATTAGCCGCCGGATGCAATGCGATCAATTTCTCCGGCAAGACATACCTGAATTTCGATAGTTTCATACGTCGGTTAAATAATAACACCTATACTTTTTTAAATGAATAAAACAGTTAAATCAGATTGCCTTTATACGCAGGAGTTTCCCATTTGTTTCAGTAGTAGAAAATCTTTTTCAAATTTTTCGATCGTCAAGGCCTCACTAACGTCAAGATCTCCGCTCCGGGTGCGCCTTAGTTCAGTTAGGTGACCCCCGGAATCCAAATTGATACCGATATCTCTGGCCAGGGCGCGGATATAGGTTCCCCGTGAGCATCTCACCCGGAGACGGATATCCGGCGGCGTAAAGCTAATCAACCGAATCTCATCAATCCTGACTCGCTTGGGCTCAAGAACCTTTTCACTACCTGATCGTGCCATCTCGTATGCCCTGACACCCTCGATCTTTTTAGCACTAAAGAGGGGGGGGACCTGATCAATATCTCCGGTTAGTCGCTCCAAAACCTCCTCCACCATACGCTGATCAACATGCTCATAGGGAAAGTGCTGGTCGATCGGCTTCTCCAGATCAAAACATGGGGTGGTAGCCCCGATTCGAACAGTAGCGAGATACTCCTTATCCCCAGCCTGCAACTCGTCTATGCGCTTGGTTGCCAGTCCGGTGGCAACAACCATTAATCCTGTAGCCAGCGGATCTAACGTGCCGGCATGACCCACCTTGAGCTTTTTGATCCCGGTGTTACGCTCAATCAACGTCCTAACCCGCCGCACCAGAAAAAAGGAGGTCCAGCCTAGTGGCTTATCGAATAACAATACCTGCCCCGACGTCCAAAAATCGGGATTGAGATAGGCAGAATGTAAATTAGTGGATTGATCCATGGGCATTTATGCGGCGATGATGGCTATGACGCCGATGATCAGACAGTACACCGCAAACCAGATGAGCTTTCCCTTTTTTACCAAGTTGATCATCCAGGAGCAGGCTAGTAAACCTGATAGGAACGCGGCAATAAACCCAATGATCAAGGGGAGAGCAGTTGTTGATTGACCAGTAGCTACTGCAGCCTGTTCGCCGAAATCTTTGATTTTAAGTAAGTTAGCTCCGATAATCGGGACGAGCACCATTAAAAAAGAGAATTGTGCCGCCTCACGACGTTCGGTTCCCAGCAAAAGAGCAGTACTGATCGTAGCGCCTGAGCGACTGATCCCTGGCAGGGTGGCCACGGCTTGTGCTATTCCAATGATAAAAGCCGAAAACCAGGTTACAGGCTTACCCTGGCTACCGGGCTTAAAAAAGTGGGCAAACCCCAGCAAAACGGCAGTAACCAATAGCATCGACCCGACAAACAGCAGGTTTCCGCTGAAAAAGCTCTCAACCCAATCTTCCAGAAAAATTCCGACAAAAAGAACGGGAATCATGGATACACCTATTTTCAGTAGGTAATTGGTCTCCTCATTCAGTTTAACGCGGACAGCTCCCCGGAGAAGTCGCCAGAGTTCGCGCCAAAAAACAATGATGGTAGAAAGAACTGTTGCCCCGTGCACCACTACCGTAAACGTTAGATCTTCTTGGGTTTCAACACCAAGAATCACTTTACCTAACTCAAGATGACCGGAACTACTTACCGGTAAAAACTCCGTCAGCCCCTGGACTAAACCGAGCAATAAAGCTTGTAGCCAATCCACGGAATTAATCCTCCTTCTTTGGCTTGGGCCGGTACATGATGGCCACTCCCTCAATGACAAAGCCGATCAGCAAAATGACCGGTCCCAGTGTAATCCTCCTGAAGCTGAAAACTCCCGGATCCCAAACCTCCGGATTATCCGATCCGCCACCGATCATCATCATAAATCCGATCAGCATTACAATCAATCCGGCAATCAGCAACTGGTAATTGAGCTTCGTAAACACGAAACGGCCGGGAGTAGGCTCTTTCTTCCCACTTTTATCGTCTGTCTTGGTTCGTTTCTTCTATTTCGTTAATGGTAAATGGAATATCAATAATATAGCGAATCTCGATCGAGCGTTAAATACTTGTTCACCGCCATCACCGTAGTTAACCAGGTTAGCAAAACGCCCATCAGGAATATCAACAAAATCAAGGATCCGACTGTTTGCATGTCGGTGAAAACCAGCAATTCCGGCATTCGTTTCTTGGCAATCTGAATCAACCCCATCATTAAAATGGTGGCAACTGCCGAGCCAATGATTCCGTGCATCAACCCCCTCACCAAGAAGGGACGTCGGATGAAGCCGCGAGTGGCACCAACCATCTGCATCGTCTTGATAATAAATCGCTTACTATACACCATGAGGCGGATGGTGTTATTAAACAAAGCGATGGATACCACAAAAAGCAAAATACTAAAGGCAAGGATTACTACACTGATTTTCCGGAGATTATCATTCACCAGATGCACCATCGACTCCTGATAGGAGACTTCATGCACCGGATCTTGCTTCATCAAAAACGATTCGATGAGGGCTAGGCTATCGGGATTGGCGTAGGCAGCGTTGAGTTTCAGATTATAGCTTGGATGCAACGGATTCTCTCCCAGAAACTCCAGGAAGTTCTCGCCTAGGTCCTGCTGTAACTCCGCCGCCGCATCCTCGGCCGTGATAAAGGTAAACTCTTTCACGGCGGCGTGATCTTCCAGCAGTTTCTCCATCGCAGCACGATCAGCCTCAACGACATCCCGTTTCAAAATAACCGTGAAACCGATGTTTTCCCTGACATAATCGCCGATGGTTCTGGCATTGAGCAACAACAGCCCCAGCATTCCCAACAGGAACAAAACCAGGGAGATGCTCACAATAGTCGTAATGTACGAATTGCGCAATCTGACGGTAGGTACCTTTTGTGGCTTGTTCCTCATTCCTCCTGCTTTTCCGCGTCTAATTTACAAAGATTTAAGTAACGATAGGGAAGGTCGGGCCAAAATGCTACTTTTAGTCCAAATTCCGAAAAGGATGGGTATCGTTGAAAAACAGAGCATTAAGGGCTCATTCTTCTCCTATGTCGGAGTGGTCGTCGGCTTTATTACGGCCGGGTTGCTCCAACCACACATTTTCACCAAAGCCGAAAACGGGGTACTCGAACTGCTCACCTCCTGGTCGCTGGTGTTCGCTACCCTGGCTACCCTGGGGCTCAACAACGTGACCAACAGGCTCTTCCCCTGGTTTAGAAATCCGTCCAACCATCATCATGGCTTTTACGGGTTGCTTTTCTGGGTTACCATAGCCGGAACGATCATCTCGTTGATCGTGTACTGGTTCCTGCGCCCCTGGATCATTGCCGACAGCGAGGCGCAGGAATCCTTCCTGTTTATCCGGTACATGGATTTCATCATCCCACTCACCATCTTCACCGCGATTTATCTGGTCACCGATATTTACTATGCAGTTTTGCTGAATGCGGTTAAAGGAATTTTCCTGAGGGAGTTCCTGATGCGGCTGTTTATCCTGGTAGCTTTCCTGGTGTTCGTGGCCGGATGGTGCAGCTTCGGTGGAACCGTTCTACTCTATGTCGTCGCCCTCTCCGCACCAGGCCTCCTTATCACGATATCGCTAATCCGCGATGGAGAGTTCGTGATCCGTCCCGACAAAACCCACCTCAACCGGGAAATGACCCGGTCGCTCGTCAGTGTTGCCTCCTACGGACTGATCATTGCCTTCAGTAATATCATGATCCTGTATATCGACCGGATCATGGTCAATTCGTTCCTCGGCCTTGAAGCTACCGGTCTCTATGGCAGGGTCTTCATCTTTGGATCATTGGTTTCGATCCCCAATAGAGCAGTCTCGAAAATCTCCGCAGTGGTGGTCGCTCAATTGTGGAAGGATAATAATCATCAGGAAATCAATCGATTATATCGAGATACAAGTTTGCACCAACTTCTGTTTGCCCTGCTGATTTTTGTCGGGATTTGGGGCAACATCGGGAATATCTTTCACATCCTCCCCGACTCATACGAAGAGGGCAAGTGGGTGATTTTCTGGATCGGGTTATCTAACCTCTTCATCATGACTTCCGGGATCAGTGGATCGGTGATGACCACTAGTAGCCATTACCGTATGCTGGCACTGTTTGTGATTCTGTTCGGAGTATTGGTCATTGTTTCAAATCTTCTGTTTATCCCTGCCTTTGGTATTGTTGGAGCGGCGTTAGCCTCTGCGGTTTCTTCCTTCGTCTATGCACTGATGCGCTATCTTTTTCTTCTTTTCCGGTACCAAATGCAGCCCTACACCTGGAGGCATGCCGCCACTTTGTTGGTTGCGGTTGCAGCCTATGTACCAGCCATCCTGATCCCCGATCTAAACAACAGCAACAGGCCGATTCTGACCCTAATTCTGGATATTGGCGTCAGAAGTTTGGCTATCTCTCTGGTATTTGCAGCCATTACACTCATTTTCAAGGTGTCGCCCGACCTGAATCAACGCTGGAAACAGCTATATCGCTCCTTCAGGGCCAAATAGTATATCTTTGTCTAAAACAATCTCAATATGAAAGAAAAGCTTCTTCTGGTTGGAGGGGGAGGCCATTGTAAATCGTGTATCGATGTCATCCTGGAGGAGGGTCGATTCGATATTGCCGGCATTGTGGAAAGCAGCGGATTTCCTGATTCTGAACGAGATAAGAAGATCTTAGGGTACCCGATAATTGGGACTGATGATGACCTTCCTGAACTCGTGAAGATTTACCCTGAGTTTCTGATCACCATTGGGCAGATATCCGGTGCTGCGGCCAGGATTGGGCTTTTCGACCGTATTACCGAGCTCGGTGGGCATTTCCCGGTGATTGTTTCTCCTTATGCTCATGTATCGCGCAGCGCTGTTGTCGGCTCAGGCACGATCGTGATGCATCATGCGGTGATCAACGCCGAAGCGCGTGTCGGGAAAAATTGTATCATCAACACCGGGGCGCTGGTGGAGCACGAATCAGTTACCGGCGACCACTGCCACATCTCTACCTATGCCATCCTCAACGGCCGATGCACAGTTGGCAGTCGCACGTTTATCGGCAGCCACACGGTGTTAGCCAATGATGTAGCCATTGCCCATGACAGTCTGGTTTCAGCGGGATCGGTAGTCCTCAGAACCCTCACTGAATCTGGGACTTATATTGGAAACCCCTTAAAACGTATCCGATGAGAGAACCTGTCCTCATCATCGCCGAAGCCGGGGTGAACCATAATGGGGATCCTCTGCTGGCGCGCCAGATGGTCGAAGTGGCAGCCCATTGCGGTGCCGACTTTGTAAAATTTCAGACCTTCAAAACGGAGCACTTGGTTACCCGTGATGCACCAAAGGCAACCTATCAGGAGGCCAATACCGGCGTCATCGGCAGTCAGTATGACATGCTCAAGAAATTGGAAATCAGCGATAAAGCTCATGTTGAACTCATTCGCCACTGTGAAAAGCAGGGCATTGGCTTTCTTTCCACCCCGTTCGATTCTGCCAGTGCCGCTCTGCTCCAGCGTGTGGGTGTAGGGCGCTTCAAGGTTGGGTCGGGCGACCTGACCAACATCCCACTAATCCGGCAGCTGGCAGGCTATGGCAAACCGCTTATTGTGAGCACCGGGATGGCCACCATGCGTGAGATCGCGCGGGTGCTGGAGGTCATCGACCAGGTGGGTCTTCCTCGCGAGTTGGTGACTCTCTTGCACGCCAGCACCGAATATCCCGCCCCTTACTCCGGCGTCAACCTTAGAGCAATGCTCACCATGAAACGGCGATTTGGGGTGCGAATCGGCTATTCGGATCATACTCAAGGCATTGAAATACCCGTTGCGGCCGTAGCCCTTGGGGCGCAAGTCATTGAAAAACATTTCACCCTCGACCGTAACCTGGAGGGACCCGACCATAAGGCCAGTCTCGAGCCGGAGGAACTCGCTGCGATGGTACGAGCCATCCGAAACGTGGAAGCATCGCTGGGTAGCGGCCGGAAAAACCCCACAGCCGGCGAGAAAATGAATATGCAGGCCGCACGCAAAAGTATTGTGGCAGCATGCGATATCCGCGAGGGAGAATTGCTTAGTGAAGACAACCTGACAGTGAAAAGACCCGGAACCGGCATTCCTTCGCTCGAGTGGGACCGGATTATCGGTACCTTTGCTGTCAGAGATTACCGCAAAG
>JAAYIP010000047.1 GCA_012523435.1 Bacteroidales bacterium
CCATTAATGCGATCCTTGGCGTAAACCCAGCTCTGGACCGGGATCTCTTTTGAGTAACCCGCTGTTTCCCATGCAAAATCTGCTACTCCAATCACCATTACCTTAGTAGGGACAGGAACTGCCTCAACCCACCGGGAGATACGGTAACGTGCATCCGTAAGGGGATATTCGGATGTTAGTAATCCATTGGATACCACGCGATAATGCTCGGGTGCCTTGACCGTAAAACTGACGGTGGCCTTATCCGATGGATGGTCGATACAGGGAATCCAGTGATGGGCCCGGTTTGGCCAATTATCAGCAAAAAAGGTCCGATCCCCGTGCCGATTAGTTGAAATGATTAATCCATCACTTGGTATGCCTGAGTAATTGATTTCCAGACTGATAGTGTCAGATGCCCGTGGTTCTGCGAGTAATGGAATGATCAGGCGATCGGCCTGGTGCGACCAGGTCACCACGTTCCCATCAAGGAGAATGTTGCTCACCTGCATCCCTTTGCCCGACGGATTCAGGTTGATTAAATCCAATCCCAGGGTATCGCATCCTGGCCTGACGGTCAACAGGATCAGAGCCACTCCTTCAATCCGGTCGGTCGTGTCTTCCAAATGAAGAGTGAAGTCGTAGTGAAGGGCATCGATCCTGGTATCACGTGGATAGCCATCAGTAAACTGCGCAAATACCGGGTTAATGAAGAGCAGGAAACAGAAAGTAAGGGATAGATATGATTTCATGGCCTCTGGCTTCAATTTTTGCTCCTAAGGTAAAGGAAACTCCCATTTTTTCTGATATTTATGCTCCTGAACCTGCGCTTCCACCCAGGGGCGTCAAACAAATATCATATGGAGGCTAATACGCAGATACTTATTGTCATGGTGTGCTACCTGGTGTTTTTGGTGGCATGGGGTATTTATCAGGGTAGAAAAGTCAAAACTGCTGAAGATTATGCGATTGCAGGGCGCAAGCTTCCAGGTTGGGCTGCTGCATTATCAGAGCGAGCGACCGGTGAGTCATCCTGGGCTCTGCTTGGGCTCCCAGGTCTTGCTTATGCTACCGGAATCGCTGGTATCTGGACAGCCATCGGGTGTGTTGCGGGAATTGTTACCGCCTGGGCGGCCATTGCCTGGCGTTTACGGGATGAAGCCGACAACTATGGCGTAACCTCTTTTACCGGATATCTGGCTAAGCGCCACGGAGAAGTGGGGCGCTGGATCCGGGTTATTGCCAGTTTGACAATCGTATTCTTTTTCTTCTTCTATGTTGGCGCACAGTTCTTGGGTGGTGGCAAAACGCTGAATGCCCTCTTTCATATCAAGCCGGCCCATGGAATGTTGATTACCGCCCTGATTATTCTGCCTTACACCGTCTATGGAGGCTTCAGAAGTGTAATCTATACCGATGTGATCCAGGCGCTTGTCATGATTTTTGCTTTGGTCGCCGGCCCAATTATCGGGATTCTCTATATTGCTAAAACACCTGATCTCTTTGCTTCTTCAATTCCTGAAGCCCTTCGTTTGGCCGGTCCCTCTTTCACTAGCCTGACTGGTGTAGCGACTGGTTTTTCAGCCGGAGTGCTGATCATGAGTGGCCTCTCTTGGTTCTTTGGTTATTTGGGTGGACAGCCGCAGCTAACCATGAGGTTTATGGCTATCCGGGATCCCCAACAGGCCAAAAAAGGCAGGAATATCGGCATTCTCTGGACTGTTGTGGCTTACGTTGGAGCACTTGCCCTGGGGTGGATCGGTATCGCGATCTTTGGTCCTGGTACGTTGGCCGACCAAGAGCAGGTGATGCCCTCCGTTATGCTCCAGATCTTTCCTCCGGCTTTGGCTGCTTTATTGATTGCCGGTGCTATTGCCGCCATGGTATCGACAGCCGATTCGTTATTGATTTTGTCAGCTAATGAATTGACAGATAATCTTTTATCTGATAAGGGGGAGAGCAAAACCGGTCGATCGAAATTGATGCGCTCCCGCTTGGTTACTGCCTTACTGGCGGTGATTGCTCTCATCGCCGCCTGGTTTAGCCCGTCAAACCTAATCTTTACCCTGGTGGCTTATGTCTGGGCTGGGGTAGGAGCTCCCTTTTCGGTAGTCATCTTGCTGACACTTTTCTGGAAGCGCTTCCATGGGCGGGCAGCGATAGTGACCATCCTGACCGGTGTGCTGATCACGATTCTGTGGGTCATCACCGGTTTTGAGAAACATGCGGCATTGGTGGTTAGCTTCTTGGCTTCTGCCCTGGTAGCCGTATTATCAACTCTGCTGATCCCAAAGAAAAATTAAATTTACGATATCCTGCTCCAGTCTTTCGCTTCTTTTCCAGGGCGGTTAAGCTGTTCGATGAGGATCTGGTTTTCCGGTTGTTCCAGTGTCGGATCTTTTTCAAGGACATCCTGAGCAGTACGACGGGCAAACTCCAGAATCTTATTGTCGGTGAGCAGATTAGCAATTGATAGGTTGAATGGCACACCACTTTGTTGAGTCCCTTCGAGATCGCCTGGACCACGGAGCTTCATATCAACATCAGCAATCTCAAAGCCATCGTTTGTTCTAACCATCGTCTCGATCCTGGTTTTTGCCTCTTTGGAGAGCTTGTAGCCCGTCATCAGCAGACAGTAAGACTGTTCTCCCCCACGCCCGACGCGCCCTCTGAGCTGGTGTAGCTGGCTCAAGCCAAACCGTTCGGCACTTTCAATGACCATGACGGTGGCATTGGGAACATCTACTCCAACTTCGATAACGGTGGTTGAAACCATGATTTTGGTGATTCCGCGGACGAAATAGTCCATCGCCTTAACCTTCTCCTCGGGCTTCATCCGGCCATGCAGGACGGATACGGCATATTCAGGAGGTGGAAAGGTGCGGCAGATGCTCTCATAGCCATCATAAAGATCCTTGTAATCAAGGGTTTCTGACTCCTGGATCAGTGGATAGACAATGTAGATCTGGCGGCCTGCCTGAATCTGTTTATGAATAAATTCATAGACCTGGAGCCGCTTGGAATCATAGTAATGCGCAGTGATGATCGGTCTTCTGCCCGGGGGCATCTCGTCAATGACCGACAGATCAAGGTCGCCGTAGAGGGTCATGGCTAAGGTGCGGGGTATCGGGGTGGCGGTCATAACCAGCACATGGGGCAGGGTTTCTCCGGTCTTTTCCCAGAGCCTGGCCCGCTGGGCTACTCCAAACCGATGTTGTTCATCAATAACCACCAGCCCGAGATTGTGAAACTTCACACTATCCTCGATCAGGGCATGGGTTCCGATCAGGATATCCAGTTCACCCTCCCGTAACTCCTCATGCAGCGTCGCCCGATCTCCCTGCCGGGTGGATCCGGTTAGCAGTCTAACTTTCACTGGAAGGTTCGCCAGGAGACGGGTGAAGGTCATAAAGTGCTGCTGAGCAAGAATTTCTGTCGGAGCCATCAAGCAAGCCTGATGGCCGTTATCTAGCGCTATCAGCATGGAGAGAAGAGCAACGAGTGTTTTGCCACTGCCTACATCGCCCTGCAACAAGCGATTCATCTGATTGCCAGAGCCGAGGTCTTTGCGGATCTCACGCATGACCCGCTTTTGTGCTCCTGTCAACTCAAATGGCAGGTGCTCCTTGTAAAAACCGTTGAACAGGTTGCCAATTCGTGGAAAGACCAAACCGCTAATCTGGCTGTTCTTGATATTCTTTTGCCTCAACAGCCCCAGTTGGATCAGAAAAAGTTCCTCAAACTTCAATCGATATCGAGCTTTCCTTAATGACTCCTCATTTTTGGGAAAGTGAATGTTTAACAGGGTTTCGTTGATGCCTGGAAACCGAAGCTCCTCAATTAGAGACATCGGAAGCGTCTCGTGAATCCGGCCATAAACCTTTTGAAGTAGCTGATATTGAAGCTTATGGATTACCCTTGAAGTGATAAAGCTGTTCTTCATTTTTTCGGTAGTCGGGTAGGCCGCCTGGAATGAATAGGGGTAGGCGGTCAGCTCCGCCTTTGCAGCTTCCTCGATTTCCGGGTGTGGAATGGAGTAGATTCCATTATAAATGGCAGGTTTTCCAAAAACGATATAGTCAACCCCAGTCTTTAAGCTCTGCTGAATCCAACGGATTCCCTGGAACCACACCAGCTCAATCGAGCCAGTGCTGTCTTGGAAACGGGCAACTAAACGCTGTCGGGGCTTTTTACCTGCCAGTTCCATAGCAACGATCTGTCCCCTGACCTGGATAAAAACCTGAGTAGTGTCAATTTCACGAATCGTGTAAAACTTGGTTCGATCGGTATATTTGTAGGGATAATGCCTGATGAGATCTTCAAAGGTTTTTACCCCAAGTTCATCAAATAGAATTGCTGCTCTCTTTTCCCCAACGCCCGGTAGAAATTTGATGTCAGTTTGAAGTAATCGGTCCATCAGTGACGAAAGTAGCATGAATCCACATCATTGTTAAATATTGTTAATAAATCGATACCAATTTCTGATATCCTATTTTAGAGGATAATTTTGACCAAAATTTTGAATATGGAAGAGTTGATCTCGATCCGCGGTTTAACTAAAGATTATCAAATTGGGAATCAGGTTGTTCAAGCCCTCAGGGGGATAGACTTGGTGATCAAAAAAGGAGAATATGTGGCTATCATGGGACCTAGCGGTTCGGGTAAGTCAACCTTGATGAATATCCTGGGAGCACTGGACTCCCCTAGCAGTGGTCACTACTTTCTGAACGGCAATGATGTAAGTACGATGGTGGACGATGAATTAGCTGTTGTCCGGAATAAGGAGATTGGGTTTATTTTCCAGACGTTCAATTTACTACCCCGCTACGATGCCCTGGAAAACGTTGCACTCCCCATGATTTACGGAGGGGTTCCCAAGAGCGAACGACAGGATCGGGCATTAAAGGCACTTCAGAATGTTGGCTTGGCCGACCGGACCACTCACAAACCCAATGAGCTTTCCGGTGGTCAACGGCAACGAGTAGCAGTTGCCAGGGCTCTGGTGAACAATCCGGCCATTATTTTAGCTGATGAGCCAACAGGGAATCTCGACTCCAAAACATCGGTTGATATCATGCGCCTGATGAGAGAGATTCACAAGCAAGGCAATACCATAATTCTCGTAACCCACGAAGAGGATATTGCCAGGCGTTCACAACGGATTATCCGTCTGTTAGATGGGCATATCGAAAGTGATGAACCTAACGAAATGATCGAGTAGTTTTTTTCGGTTGTTTATTTGGTTAAATGGTTTACATTTGCGGAAAATTCTGCCAGTAAAACTATTTGGATATGTATTGGACGCTTGAATTGGCTTCTAAATTAGAGGATGCTCCATGGCCAGCCACAAAGGATGAGCTGATCGACTTTGCAATTCGATCAGGCGCCCCGCTTGAAGTGATTGAGAACCTTCAGGAGATCGAGGACGAAGGTGAAATCTACGAAAGCATTGAGGATATTTGGCCAGATTATCCCAGTAAAGACGATTTTTTCTTCAACGAAGAAGAGTATTAACGATTTAAAGGCGCGATGAGCGCCTTTTTTATTTCCAATTGCTCACATCCTGCCGATCGGCAGGCCGTTTATCTCCTAACCATCGAAAACCTTCCAGGAACCTGTCGTTGTGGCTCAGTCCCTTAATCGGTAAAAGTTTGGAGTCAGGGTCAATTAAAAAGCTGATTTTGTTGATTTTCCCATCTAAGAGACGAATGGCTATGCTACTACTGACAGCTTTGTAGAGCCCAATGATTTCTTCACCATCTTTGGGGTAAAACAGACTCTCCCCATTTCCGGTGACATCTACATGACTCAACTTCCCGTCGCTGAAGTAGCCGATGATTTTTTTGCCTTTTATTTGATTGTAGTAAAGTGAATCTTCCCTGGTTATCAGGAAAGCCGAACCGTTGAGAACCATGCGCCCGATGCCGTCATCAATCAGAAAGATGGAAATAGAATCAGCAGTCATCTGATTATTATCTTTCCAGACAACCGGGGTTTTGAATAACTGGATCAGGCTATCTGCAATCACATAACCCAGCGAGTCGCAACGGCCTTGAATATCTTCCCGAAAAAATTGGACCCTTGGATATGCCTGTATTTTCCTGGTATTGCGCTCTTCAACCCGGATTGAAAAAAGGGTGTCGGAATACATGAAAAGGCTGTCATTATCCGTATCCGTGATGAAATAGACATCCTCCGTCATCCTGAAACTATTCTCGTCTTCATCGTAAAAGAGCCGTTCGCCTTGAATGACCACGTTTTCAATAGTATCCTGTAGTTTAACGTGATCGAACGCTTCTGTAAAACGATCATCCTGATTATACACCAGACTGTCGGCCCAGAGCAGTTGCTCCTTGGCCTGCATAAACACCTCACTGGTGAAGGTGGAGATCCGGTTTCTTGAATCATAAAAGCCGCGATTACAGGAGATATAGTTGGTGTCGCTAAAAATCTGACTAGGACCGTCAAACCACATTTGCTCTGTTTTACTGTTGTATTTCATGCTGTCAGTCACCAACGTATTGTCGGGATTCGTGAAGATCACGTTCTCATTAAAGACAAACTCATCACTATCAACGAAATAGTAACCCCAGAAACTCTCTACCGTATTGGAACTGTCGATGATCTGTCCTCCGCCATAATACCAGGCAATCTCTTCCTTCATGTTGTAGTCGAGCCGAGGTGCTTTCAGACTGGTGACTCCGTTTTCCATCCTGACCTGTCCTTCGAGGCGGGAGATTTCATCGCGACCGTTGTAGTCGATATGCCTGGAATAAACGTGGAGGGTATCGGCTTTGATGATGTGTACCCGACTGTATCCCTTGAATCTGCTGTTGGCCTGGTCGAGATAAGCACTGTCGCAAGTGAGTTCGAGGTTTTTATGCTTCATCCAAACGTTTCCAATAAGGCGCTGGATACCTTTTCCTATCGATTCATTATACTCAATTAGATCGGCCGTAAAATCCACAATTTTGGCTTCCTGAGCTTTGTCTGACAAGCTGATTGTCAGTAGCATGACCGCCAGGAGAATGGATTTACGCCAGCATTTCATGGATGATGTCTTCCACCGATATACCGCGAGCCTCAGCTTTGTAATTCCGGATAATCCGGTGACGGAGAATGGCTGGTGCAATGGCTCTAACATCTTCAATGTCAGGGGCGTATTTTCCGTGAAGTACCGCATGCGTTTTGGCACCAATGATCAGGTATTGGGAGGCCCGGGGCCCGGCTCCCCAGGTGAGAAACTCTTTGGCCATGGGGTGTGCTAGTTGACTGTTTGGCCTGGTCTTAGAGGTGAGATTGACAGCCCATTCGATAACCGAGCGATTAACAGGAACCCGCCGGATTAATCCTTGGTAAAAGAGAATCTCTTCACGGCTGATAGCCTGATTGAGATCAGAAATTTCATCCGATGTGGTACGACGAACAATATCAATTTCATCTTCAACCTCGGGATAATCAAGCAGTACGTTGAGCATAAACCGGTCGAGCTGCGCTTCCGGCAGAGGATAAGTTCCCTCTTGTTCAATCGGATTTTGTGTTGCCAGGACAAAAAATGGATCTTCTAATTGATACCGGATGCCACCCGAGGTGACCGACTTTTCCTGCAGGGCTTCCAGTAGAGCCGACTGCGTTTTGGGCGGGGTACGATTGATCTCATCTGCCAGGATCATGTGGGCAAACAACGGCCCCTTAACAAAACGGAACACGCGGTTAGAATCGAGTATCTCCGTGCCAATAATGTCCGATGGCATGAGATCAGGGGTAAATTGAATTCGTTTGAAATCGAGTCCGAGAATCTTTGCTATTGTTGTGACTAACAGGGTTTTAGCAAGCCCGGGAACTCCAACAAGAAGACAATGCCCCCGACTGAAAATACTGATGAGCACCTCCTTGACTACCTCATCTTGGCCAATAATGACCTTGCGGATCTCATTAAAAAACTGTTCGTAGGAATTTCTTAACTGGTCAACCGCTTCTTTGTCACTCATACTGTTACACGTTTATTTAACCCAGCCGTCGTTTTCAAATTGGCAACCCCTGAAATCCGGATCAATCCGGATGAACATTGTTTTTTGTCTTCTGCTGACCCACTCGCTGAGGGTTTTTTCTTGTTTTTCTTGTAGGGCGAGCGATTGAATGTACTGATAATCCTGTTTCAAATCAGCCCGGTGAGCCGGCCGTCGGGTTTTGATCGAAACGATCTTATAAACCAGGTTGTTTTTAGAATCTATTGAGGAAAAAACTGAAGAGATCTCACCAACTTTTAGGTTTCTGACGGCATCAAGGACCTCCTTTGGTAATTCCTGAGGCTCAAACCAGGTGGTGTTATAATTCTGTGATTGAGCCAAGTTGACCATTAGTCCGCCGTTGTTGCTGGTATTTTTCTCCTCACTAAA
>JAAYIP010000301.1 GCA_012523435.1 Bacteroidales bacterium
AGGAAATTTCGACCTTGTATGGTCCACCAGGGCGCATACCTTGTAGAGCGTAACTCCCATCAAACTTCGTTACTGTACCATAAACAGTACCTGAAGGTTCATGTGTCGCCACAACAGTCGCTCCCGGAAGTCTTTCTCCTGTTTCGGTTGAAACTATCCCGGTCATCGATGATGTGGTTACCTGTGAATATCCACTGAAAACAGTGAATAGCCCCAAAGTAAGTAGCATCAAAAATCTAGGCAAACTTTTCATATTCAACATTTTTAAGTTATAATAAATTAGCTGACTTTGTTTTAGGTTAAGAACATTTCGGTACAATGTTAAGACTTTTCCAAACCGGATCTAAAGTAAAAATTATGTTTAAACTGATCGAAAGATAATCGATTGGGTTATTAACAATTTCATGGTGCAATGTGGGAAAGTTTCTTGGTGTTATTCACTATACGCCCATTTGTAGAGTTTATCCGACCGGCGAACCTTTCTGCCGGTGTGAAATGCGGCCTTTTCACCCTTTTTTGCAGTCTCGACAGGACCATAATCGTTGTGGATCTCCTTAACAGTCAGGCGAATTAAGCCGGTTGTCGGACCGATGATCAACACCTCATCTCCAATGGCAAGATCTCCTGTTTCGAGCCTGAATTCCGCCACCCCGATTTTGGGAAAATAGTTTGTGGAAGATCCGAGAAAAACCTTCCTTTTGGTCGCCCTTGAGCCATACACCGCACTCCATTCACCCAGTCGCCGACCGAGGTAATAACCATCCCAGAAGCCCCGGTTGAACACAGTCGATAACCGCTCCTGCCACGCACTAATCTTCTCCGGACCATACGATCCGTCAATCAGGCTATCCACTGCTTCCCGGTAGCAGGCGGTGACCGTCTGAACATACTCCGGCGGCCTGGCCCGACCTTCAATTTTCAACACCGTAATCCCCGAAGCTATGATCTGGTCGAGAAAATGAATGGTGGACAGATCTTTAGGCGACATAATATACTCATTATCAACCTCTAGCTGGTCGCCCGATTCAATATCCTCCACAAGATAGCCTCTCCGGCAGGCCTGGAGGCAAGCACCGCGGTTGGCGGAGCTATTGTATTGATGCAAGCTGAGATAGCATTTACCGGAGATGGCCATACAGAGTGCCCCGTGAACAAAAAGCTCCAACTGGATCAGCCTTCCCGAAGGCCCGGTGATTTGCTGCTGCCCAATCTGCCCGGCGATATAAGCAACCTGTTCAAGAGTTAACTCCCTGGCCAGAACCATCACATCCGCAAATGCCGCATAAAATTTGACAGTTTCGATATTGGAAATATTCAACTGAGTGGACAAATGAACTGGCATGCCTTTTTCTCGTGCATAGGCAATCACCGATTGGTCTGAGAGGATCACAGCATCGATCCCAGCCTCCGCCGCCCGATCGATCGTTTGGCGAGAGAGACTGATCTCACGATCGTAAATGATTGTATTTAAAGCCAAATAGGATCGGACACCCTTCATTTTGCAGTATCGCGCTATCTTAAAGAGATCGTCCAGCGTAAAGTTACCAGCCGATTTGGATCGCATATTCAAATGCCCAACTCCGAAATAGACCGAACCAGCTCCAGCTTCCACGGCGGCACGTAGCGAATCAAAAGATCCTGCTGGAGACATTACCTCAATCTGTCGGGGGAAAACCACTGAATTCATGGCTCTAATGTTTTATCCATGGTCCGACCATTTCAATCATCGAACGCGGATCGGATTGAATACTATTTAGGTCACCCTTCCCCAGTATAACTACCTGTTTATCAATTGCTTTCGCAACCTGCCCCCAAAGCAGTGACGAGGTGATGAGCCCGGTTGAACCCCGGATCATCGAAGCAGTTTGAAGAGGGGTAAAATCGCCACAAGCCGGATAGACCGTACAGCCGGCTTTCCTGGCTATCTCATCGGCCAGTGGACGTTCGTTTTGCATACCGGTAATTACCACCGGATACTCGAGCAGGGTAGTTAATCGCACCAGCAACTCCTCACTCAACTCAGGCTCTCCAGACTTGCCATCTAACGTAAGAACCAGATACCCTCGAGCAAACGACTCCGGAAGCCACTCCGGATCGGGGTCGGGAACAGATAAAAACGGTCCAGCCTGATCATCCTTTACATCAAAAAGAGAGAGTTTTTCCAGTGGAAAATCCAAGACTTTCAGTCTCTTTTTCAATGGCTTATAATAGTTATTACCCTCAAGATCAATCAGATAATCAGGTAGCAGTTCTTTAATTTTCGACCTGATTGTCAATAAATTATCTTCATAAGTAATGAGATAAAAAGGTTTCTGAGCCTCCAGTAGCCAGGAGAGGTTGGCCGGAGCCACGGAGAAAACCTCAGACCCGTCCACCTGGTTGTTCAACCAGCGAATGACAGCGGTTGATTGGAGCAGCGCAGCCGGATCCGTCGGATGAAGTATGACAAAACAGACTTCCAATATTGGCAGGTTAAAGGGGTTTAGCTAAGACATACACATTATTGCCAGCACATTCTACAATCCCTCCTTTGATTTCGATCTTTGTCTGCTTTTTAGGAGCCTCGACGATTCTGATTGTCCCGGGATTTAACAAGGAGATAATCGGAGCGTGGTTTTCCAGGATTTCGAAAGCACCGCCGCAGGCTGGAACTCTGACCTTGATTACCTCACCCGAGAAGAGCTCAGACTCAGGAGCCAAAATTGTTAGTTTCATTTGGTTGTAGTGTATTTACTTGCTTTTCAGTAATTTCTCTCCATTTTCAATAGCTTCCTCAATCGTTCCCACGAGGTTGAAAGCGGCTTCAGGATATCGGTCCACCTCGCCATTCAGGATCATCTTAAATCCTTTGATGGTATCCTCGATGCTGACAAAAGCTCCGGCCCTTCCGGTGAACTGTTCCGCAACATGGAACGGTTGTGAAAGAAATCGCTGAATTCGTCGCGCCCGGTGAACCACCCGGCGGTCTTCCTCCGAGAGTTCATCCATCCCCAGGATGGCAATAATATCCAGCAGTTCGCTATATCGTTGGAGGACTTCCTTCACCTGCTGAGCAGTTTCATAATGCTCTTTCCCAACAACATCAGGGGTAAGAATTCGGCTGGTTGATTCGAGCGGTGCCACTGCCGGATAGATTCCCAGCTCGGAAATCTTACGACTCAGCACGGTGGTAGCATCCAGGTGTGAAAAGGTGGTCGCCGGAGCTGGGTCGGTTAAGTCATCAGCCGGAACGTAAACTGCTTGAACTGAAGTGATTGACCCTCGTTTCGTGGAAGTAATCCGTTCCTGCATGGCACCCATCTCCGTAGCTAGAGTTGGCTGATAACCCACAGCTGATGGCATCCTGCCCAAGAGAGCTGACACTTCAGAACCAGCCTGGGTAAAGCGGAAAATATTATCCATAAAAAAGAGAATGTCCCGTCCACCGGTCTTTTCATCCCCATCGCGGAAATACTCGGCCAAGGCTAATCCGGACAGAGCCACGCGAGCACGAGCCCCTGGCGGCTCATTCATCTGGCCATAAACTAATGATAATTTACTCTCTTTCAGCTTTTTACGATCAACCTTGGTCAGATCCCAGCCCCCCTTTTCCATAACTTCCAAGAACTCCGGGCCATAATCCACAACCCCCGATTCCAGCATTTCGCGCAGAAGATCGTTACCCTCGCGCGTACGCTCTCCCACTCCAGCAAAAACCGAAAGACCCGAATAGGCTTTAGCGATATTGTTGATCAATTCCAGGATCAAAACGGTCTTTCCCACGCCAGCTCCTCCAAAAAGACCGATCTTCCCTCCTTTGGAGTATGGTTCGATCAGATCGATCACCTTGATGCCGGTATAGAGGACCTGGTTTTCGGTACTCAGGTCCTTAAATTTGGGTGGTTCCCGGTGAATCGGGTAGCCCCCTTCTGATTCTAAAGGTCCGAGATTATCAATTGGATTACCTGTCACATTGAGCAATCGACCCCGTATCTGGTCCCCAATAGGCATGCGGATGGGCCCGCCGGTTGATCTGACCTCCATGCCCCGGGATAACCCGTCGGTCGAGTCCATGGCTACCGTTCGAACCGTATTCTCACCAATGTCTTGCTGGCACTCCAGCACTAAAATCGAGCCATCCTCCCTGACCACTTCCAGCGATTCATATATATCTGGCAATCCCGTCATCGCAGTCGGAAATTCAACATCTACCACCGGTCCGATGACCTGAACAATTTTCCCTGTTTGTTGATCCATTGTTTTCCTATTAAACTTCTAAGTTAAGACCATTAACGTACGCGATCCATCAGACTTCGGGTGAAGTTTTCGAGCTCCGTTTTTCGCTCTTTCTCAACCGGCAGCTCTTCCAGGATAGCCAATGCGCTATAAAGATATTCCCTCACCTTTTTGCGGGTCATTTGATCAATACCAAGATCCATAAAGATTTTTCTTACCTCCTTGACTTTTTGATCTGGATCGGTGCATTTTCCTGAGTAACAGTCATCTAAAACCTTTGCCTGTTCAGGACTGGCCTGTTCATAAGCTTTAATCAGCAGAAAAGTTTTCTTATCCGAAAGGATATCTCCACCGATACTTTTCCCGAATACATCCTCATCGCCAAAAGTATCGAGTAGGTCGTCTTGCAACTGAAAAGCCATTCCCAATTCGCAGCCAAGATCGTAAACCCTTTGTGCCCAATCCTTTCCAGCTCCTCCAATAATCGCCCCGATTTGGAGACTTCCGGCCAGGAGTACAGCCGTTTTTAACCTGATCATATTCATATATTCATCAACTGAAACCATTGACTTGATTTCGAAGTTCAGGTCATACTGCTGCCCTTCACAAACCTGCAAAGCAGTTGTGAGGAACACGTTCAGCACTTCGGGAAGAACCTCCCGGGAGCAAGAGGAGATGAATATGTTTGACTGGATAGCCAAGGCATCACCCGATAGGATCGCCCGGTTCACATCCCATTTGATGTGCACGGTAGGACGATTTCGCCGAAGGAATGCTTTATCCATGATGTCGTCATGAAGCAGCGTAAAATTGTGGAACATCTCAATCCCAATGGCAGGCAACACAGCTTCTTCAATGCGATCAGAGAAAAGCTGGCATCCCATTAATACCAATACAGGACGTAGCCTCTTCCCTCCATTGGACAGCGTGTACCAGATTGGTTCGTACAATTCTTTTGGCTCAAGATTTCGGTGTTGCCGCTTAATTTCTTCATCCACAATTAGTTGGAAGTCGTCAATGTTCTTCATTTTCAATCGTGTTTGTTAATCACTTCCCTCTTCTGCAGTTTCTCCACCTGTCCCATCAGAAGCGATGGCACCAGGAGCAGGTTAGATATTACAGCAACCAAGAGGGTAATACTGACAAGAAAGCCCATTGCTTTGGTTCCGCCAAATTCTGATACTACAAAGATGCCAAAACCAAGAAAGAGAACACAAACCGTATAAATCACGCTGACGCCTACTTCGCGTAAGGCGTGGATGATTGCCTCGCTGTTGCCGGTTTTCGGGCACGAGAGATGCTGCCTGTATTTGGCAAGGAAGTGGATGGCGGTATCAACAGCCATCCCATAGGCAACACTAAACACCAAAACCGTTGAGGGTTTGATGGAAATACCTGCAAATCCCATCAATCCCGCCGTAAAAAGCAAGGGAATCATATTTCCCAATACCGATATCACAACCATCCGAAGCGATCGATACATCCAGGCCATGACAATGGAGATGAACAGGATAGCCAAAGCAAGACTCTGGAAAAGATTCTTAATCAGATACTCAGTTCCAAGGGTAAATTTCAGGCTTGATCCCGTTAAAATCGTTTTGTAGGATTCCGGGGGAAAGAGCTCATCGAGCTTGGTTTGCAAACTATCCGACAGGTCAAGCAGTCGATGGGTACCCACGTCCCCAACCCGGCAGTTGACCCGCATAATCTGCCGAGACGAATCCATAAAGTTCTTTATCAGGCTGTTATCATCCATTTCATCCGAAAGATAGCCTAACAGAAAAGCACGTTCCTGCAATCCGGGTAATCGGTAATATGCCTCATTACCATTGTAGTAAGCCTGCCGGGCCATCTTCAATGCATCAACCAGGCTAAGCGGTTGCCCCATGTCGGGGAAACGGGTTACATATTCCTGAAACGCTTCGACACGATTTAAAAAGGATTGCTGCATCACACCGTTGGGCTTTCGGGAGTCAATGGCTACCTCCATTGGCATGACACCCCGGATGTTGCCCTCAAAAAATTTCAAGTCTTTGTATAGAGCATTCTCTTTGGGGATATCATCCAAAATGTACCCCGTCGATTTCATTCTTGTAATTCCCAGAACAGCTGTGACCAGAATCAGAGCTACAACGGCATAAATGGCTATCCGTCGATATTGCACCAGATAAATAATACGATCTATAATTTTATTTACAACCCTGTTTTCCAGATGCTTAACCTGCTTTTCGTTGGGTGGGGAAACAAACGAAAACAAGATCGGAAT
>JAAYIP010000302.1 GCA_012523435.1 Bacteroidales bacterium
AGCTCCTCGGGATTTTTCCCGGCGATCAGAGGACGGCCAGGGCTCTGCTTCCACAGGCGGTTGAAGAGTGCATCAACAGAAATTTTCAGATACACTGAGACAGACTGTTCTTTGATCAGACTGATATGATCCTCGCGGCAAGGTGCTCCACCGCCGATGGCGATCACCTGAATGGGTTCATGGAAAACCCGGATCAGAGCTTCTGATTCCAGCTCCCGGAAAGCTGATTCCCCTAGCTCACCAAAGATTTCCGGAATGGTTTTGCCCGCTGCAGATTCAATACGACGATCGAGATCAGTGAACGGCATGTCCAATTTCGCGGCTAACCTGCTTCCTAGCGTTGATTTTCCACTGCCCATAAAGCCCATCAGCACGATGGGCTTTATTATATGATTCATGCTAGTTACCATCCGAGGGTCAATTGACCGCTATTATCTTTTTTTGGCGGGTTAGTAGTCGGATCGTCAGAACCCTCATCGTCAGAACCCTCATCGTCAGAACCCTCATTGTCAGGTTCATTATCGGTATCGGTTGCCTCATCTGGCTCATCCGGGTTCTCGTCTTGATCGATGTTCCCGCCCAGTCCCAGGATCTTTTCAAACTCCTCTCCATAAGTGGCTTCCAGGGCATCTTCGGTAGGTTCGGCGGGATCAAGCTCCGTGATGGATTCAACCTCATAGGTCGTGAGGCGTTTCCCCTTTGCTTTGAACGATTTCAGGTTGATAAAATCCGCTGCACTCACCATTTCCGGCTCGCGATCGGCCTGTTTGCCGCCAAAACGGACTTCGAAACGAGGCAGTAGCTGATCGGTCAGCAGGATCAGGCGCGACTCGGGATTATCCCCGATCAGTCGGTGCAATTTATTTTCTGGTAGATCGCACTCAAGTTGGAAACGCTTGATATAGTGGTATTTGTGATCGGCATCGTAAAGGACCACGGTGAAAACCGTGTAGGGGTTGAATTTTTCAATCCGGATAATATTCTCTTCGAAATGGGTACTCAGGTCAAACCCGCAAAGCCTAGCCTGCCCGTCGGCCAGGATGACCAGAATTCGGTCTTCTCCCAGGAATTCGCCCAGATATCGGCCTCGCCCGTCGGTATTCAGGCGGTTGACGCTATTATCAAACCAGATTTTCAGTCCGCCGAGTGTGGAGGTTCCCTTCTCTTTAAGGGAGATTTTCAGGATCGAATGTTTGGAGAGGATGTTACCCAGGGCGTTCCGGTTTTTGATTGCCAGGCTGCCGAAATCATAATCGAAGTTCGGCTTTTTCATTTTGGGCTTTGGTTTCAGGCTTACCCGCACCACTTCGGCCTCCCCATTGGGGTTTTCGGTAAAGTAGAGGATTTTCGATCCCTCGGTTCCTTTGGTCAGGTTGTACTCCTTATCCCTGGTAATACCGGTGACGGCGAACCGTTTGGCGTAGTTGTTTCCATTTCGGCCATCCCGGTAGATCACGTTGAAGATGGTCCGGTCGTCCTTTCGGTTGAACAGGCCCACATGAAGGATATTCTTACCCAGGAATGCTTTGGTAGAGACCTTGGTTACCAGGTAGGAACCATCCTTTCGGAATGCGATGATATCATCAATATCAGAACACTCAAACAGGAAGGTATCCTTTTTGAGAGAAGTTCCGATAAATCCTTCCTCATAGTTGATATAGAGCTTCTCATTGGCTACCACCACTTTAGTAGCTTCTATCACATCGAAGCTCCGGATCTCGGTTTTTCTTTCCCGTCCCTTACCGAATCGCTTTTTTAGTTCGGTAAACCAGCTGATAGCGTGATCGATAAGATGTTCGAGTCGGTGTATAACGGTTTTCAGTTCATCTTCGATAGCACGGATCTGTTCGGTTGCGCGGTTAGCATCATAGCGTGAGATTCTTTTGATTTTGATCTCGGTTAGCATGATCAGGTCTTCGTGGGTTACCGGCCTCAGCAACAGGTGTTTAAATGGATCCAATCCGTTGTCGATAGTTTCCAGGACTGCTTCCCAGGTTTCGCACTCTTCGATGAGGAGGTAGATGCGGTTTTCGATGAAGATTTTCTCCAGGGAGGAGGTATGCCATTCATGTTCCAGCTCCTCTTTCCGTATGAGAAGTTCCTGTCGGAGCAGTTCCACGGTATTTTCCGTGGAGGTTTTCAGGATTTCCGAAACTCCCAGAAAGATTGGGCTGCCCTCATTGATGACGCAGGTGTTGGGTGAGATTGGGACTTCGCAGTCGGTGAAAGCATAGAGTGCGTCGATGGTTTTATCCGGTGAGACCCCCGGGGCCAGGTGGATGAGGATTTCCACGTGTTCGGCGGTGTTATCGTCGATCTTCCGGATTTTGATTTTGCCCTTATCGTTGGCGAGAAGGATCGAGTCGATCACGGAGGTAGTGGTTTTGCCGAATGGGATCTCGTTGATGACCAGTGTTTTCTTGTCGAACTTGTTGATTCGGGCCCGGATTCTGATTTTACCACCACGCTGACCGTCGTTGTATCGTGAGCAGTCGGCCATTCCGCCGGTGGGGAAATCGGGCAGGAGGGTGAACGGCTCATTTTTGAGGATAGCGATAGAGGCGTCGATCAGTTCGTTGAAATTATGTGGGAGCACTTTTGATGCGAGACCCACGGCGATCCCTTCGGCTCCGAGGGCCAGCAGCAGGGGGAATTTCACCGGCAGGTACACGGGTTCTTTATTTCGACCGTCGTACGAAGCTTTCCATTTGGTGGTTTTCGGGTTAAAGACCACCTCGAGGGCAAATTTTGACAGGCGTGCCTCGATATATCGGGGTGCGGCGGCGGAATCTCCGGTGAGGATGTTTCCCCAGTTTCCCTGGCAATCAACCAGGAGATCTTTCTGGCCAAGTTGGACCAGTGCATCGCCGATAGAGGCATCGCCATGGGGGTGGAATTGCATGGTATGGCCGATAATATTGGCCACTTTATTGTACCGGCCGTCTTCCAACCGCCTCATTGAGTGCAAAATACGTCGCTGAACTGGTTTCAGCCCGTCGTACAGATGCGGAACAGCCCGTTCCATAATCACATACGAGGCATAATCAAGGAACCAGTTCTCATACATCCCCGGCAGGTGGGTAATCTCCTGTTTACGGCCGTTGCCGTTATCGTGGGCTTCGTGGTTGCCGTTCAGCTCGGTGTCGTGATTCATTTCTTCGCTCATCTCATACCTCCTTATTCGACTACCTCATCTTCTTCTACCCGGAGGTTTTCGATGATAAAATCCTGCCGTTCTGGGGTGTTTTTCCCCATGTAAAACTGCAGCATTCCCTCCACATTGTCCTCTTTGCGGAGCAGCACCGGCTCCAGCCGGACATCCTTGCCAATAAAGTGCTTAAACTCATCAGGGGAGATCTCTCCGAGGCCTTTGAAACGGGTGATTTCAGGTTTGCCGCCCAGCTTTTTCATGGCCCTGACTCGTTCTTCTTCGCTGTAACAGTAAAACGTTTGTTTATTATTTCTCACCCGGAAGAGAGGGGTCTGCAGGATGAACAGGTGGCCCTGCTTGATCAGGTCGGGGAAAAATTCCAGGAAGAACGTGATGAGCAGCAGGCGGATATGCATACCGTCCACATCAGCATCGGTAGCGATAATGACATTATTGTAGCGGAGATCATCCATTCCATCCTCGATGTTGAGTGCGGCTTGCAGGAGGTTGAACTCCTCGTTTTCGTAAACCAGCTTTTTGGTCTCCCCGTAAGTGTTCTTAGGTTTTCCTTTGAGGCTGAAGACGGCCTGGGTGTTAACGTCTCTCGATTTTGTGATAGATCCGCTGGCTGAATCGCCCTCGGTAATGAAGAGGCTGGTTTCTAATCGCCTCTCGTTCTGTGAGTTGTAGTGCACCCGGCAGTCGCGTAGCTTTCGGTTATGCAGCGCCGACTTTTTAGCTCGTTCGCGGGCCAGCTTTTGGATTCCGGAGATCGCTTTACGTTCTTTTTCCGAATCGAGGATTTTTTTCAGCAGGATTTCGGCGGTTTCCGGGTTTTTATGGAGGAAGTTATCGAGGTTTTTTGAGAGGAAATCGATCACGAAATTGCGGATGGAGGTTCCTCCTGGGCCCATATCGCGTGAGCCCAGCTTGGTTTTTGTTTGGGATTCGAAAACTGGTTCCTCGATTTTGATGCTGATAGCGGCGATAATAGAGGTTCGGATATCGGAAGGCTCGAAGTCTTTTTTATAGAATTCACGGATGGTTTTACTCAGAGCTTCTTTAAAAGCGATCAGGTGGGTTCCGCCCTGGACCGTATGTTGGCCATTGACAAAGCTGTAATACTCCTCCCCGTATTGGTCGCCATGGGTGATTGCCACCTCGATATCCTCACCTTTCAGGTGGATGATAGGGTAGAGGCCCTCTTCGCTCATCTTCGACTGGAGCAAGTCGAGCAGGCCGTTCTTTGAAAAATATTTTTCGCCGTTGAAATGGACTACCAGGCCTGCATTCAGGAAGGCGTAGTTTTTCAGCATGGCCGAAACATACTCGTTCAGGTACCGGTAGGAGCCGAAGATCTCTCTATCGGGTTTAAAGATGACCTCTACGCCATTATCTTCGCTGGTTTGGGTGATCTCCTGTTCGTCAATCAGGTTACCCTTATTAAAGAATGCTTCTTTCCCTTTGCCCTCGCGGAAAGACCGGATACGGAAATCGCTGGAGAGGGCATTAACTGCTTTTAGGCCAACGCCGTTAAGTCCAACGGATTTCTTGAACACTTTAGAGTCGTACTTAGCGCCCGTATTCATTTTTGCCACCGCGTCGACCAGTTTGCCGAGGGGGATACCGCGGCCGTGGTCGCGGATGCGGACCATTTTATCATCGATAGAAATTTCGAGGGTTTTGCCATGGCCCATCATGAATTCATCGATAGAATTGTCGATCACCTCCTTCAGCAGGACGTATATTCCGTCGTCATGAGCCGATCCATCGCCCAGTTTACCGATGTACATGCCTGGCCTAAGCCGGATATGTTCCTTCGGCTCCAGCGTCTTAATCGACTCTTCCGAATAGGATTCTGTCTGGATATTCGTCATACAGGGGCAAAGATACAAAACGGCCGGGGGTGCTGTGCGGGTGAGTTGTTAACAGTGATATTAACAGCCGGTCTGTTCGGTCAATTCGAGGCCTTTATTCAGGCGACGGCTATTTGAATATCTTGAAGGTATCTTCGAAAGGAACCACCTGGTAATGTTCTGTTTCGAAGGATTTATCCCGGCATAAATCACATTTCCCCCGGCCAGGGTAAGATGAAGATGACTGACCAGGCGTCGGGCCATGAGCAAGGGTCTCTCCGCTATGGAAACCGGCCATCCTGCTTGCCGAATTCAGGCTGCGAGCCTTCTTTTGGGGCAATTGCGTCATCATTTTTCTGACCGCATCGCAGATTTTATGATGACATTGATGGCTGGTCTAGCCCCCTATTATTCGGACAATTTTCATTTCAGTTTTAAAAGTAGTAAAAGTTTCCATAACCTTGTTTCAGCAAGGAACAACTGAAGGTGATTTTTGAACCGATGGTTGTTGGAGTGCTTC
>JAAYIP010000303.1 GCA_012523435.1 Bacteroidales bacterium
CTCACATTCCGGTCACCGTTTTCCAGTCGATCCCAGGGTTGAACCACATCCCGGTTGAGTTTGAATGCATGAGCGATTACCGGCCCCTCTGGGAGGGCGAGTGGGTCCTTCAGCTATTTGATCGCCAAGGCAATAGGGTCCCATGCCAAGAGGAGCAGCCAGAAGCTCGGTTGCCATTCCACCGCTGGAGAAGAAAGATCAGCTTCTTTGCCAGCGAATTAACCGCCGGGGTACATCATTATGAAATAAAGCTGTTGCCTGCTCCACCATCCAATCCAAAACCCGTTGCTTTATCCAACTTTTCCGGTGAACCCGGGATTGCCTTTTTGGTCATGTCTGATCAGGCCGACTCTTGGGGCACTGGAACCGGGGCCTGGCGGGAAGTGGTTGGCAGGTTTCAGCCTGAAACACAATCAGAGCGTCAGATTGAGCACGGACCTATCAGATCAATCAGCGAACGGGCACTCACCTATGGAAAGAGCCGGATCATCATGCAGGAGATCAGGTATCCCGATTGGCCTGTGAAGGAATATAAGATCCGGATCCACTGGAGCGAAAGTGGGATGCGGCTAAAAATCGCGATTCCGGTAAACATGGAGCATCCGAGCCTGACTGCCGAAATCCCCGGAGGCGAAGAAACATTTTCCGCCGACAAACAGGAACATGCTCATGGTCAATGGATTAAAATCAAAAGTGATAATCCTGGGGAAGAGTTGCTGATAGCTCACAATGGATTGCACGGTTTTGATTTTGACGGACGCGATGTTCGGCTGTCAGTCCTCCGGAGCGCCGTCTATTGCCACGAACAGGGGGATCAGCTCCTGACCGGTCCGGAGCCACGCTACATGGATCAGGGTGAGCATGAGATCCATCTAGCCATTTGGAGAGACTCGGCCGTTAGCCCGGCACTGTTAGCCCGCTGGTTAGTAGCTCCACCGCTGGTTTGGCCACACCTGCCAGTTGGAGCCACTTATTAACCACCGGCAATGTTTGATGAATGAGACAATCACCTATCTTTCACCAAGAAAATATATTGAAAATTAACCTTATACGATCGATGACTATAAAAAATAAAACTGTTTGGGCACTACTCCTCGGACTATTATGCTTACAGGTAACCCAGGCTCAACAAAAACAAAAAGCCTTTATTGAGGCAACCAATTTGCGTACTGAATACGCCATCAATCCCATCGGTATTGATGTTGAGAAGCCCCGCCTTAGCTGGGAAATCCAGGCTAATGTTCGTAATATCAACCAGATCGCTTATGATATCATGGTAGCCACCTCACCCGAGAATCTGAAGAACGAAAGGGATCTGGTTTGGACTTCGGGGAAAGTCATGTCTGATCAAAGCAATCAGGTTGAATATGAAGGTCGGCCGCTCAAGTCGGGCGAACGGCTCTATTGGTGTGTTCGGGTGTGGGATAATCATGAGCGGATCACCGACTGGTCGAAGCCGGCCTTTTGGGAGATGGGTTTACTTCAGGCCTCTGATTGGAAAGCATCTTGGATTGAACCAGCAGATCCGAAAGAGGTTGGCGAAGTTCAGCCGAACCCCTATCTCAGGAAGGATTTCCGGGTTAAACGGCGGATCAAAAGTGCCCGGCTTTATATTTCCGCTCACGGGCTTTATGAGGTGGAAATCAACGGCATGAAGCCGAACGAATGGCTTTTTACGCCAGGTTGGACAAGCTACAATAAGCACCTTCAGTATCAGACTTATGATGTAACCGAATTGCTCCGGAACGGGCAGAACGCGATTGGTGTTTTGCTGGGTAACGGTTGGTATCGCGGCCCGTTTAGCTGGGACAATACCACCAACTATTACGGTCCGACACTGGGGCTCATCGCCCAGCTGAAGATTGAATACCAAAACGGGCGATCAGACCTGATTATCACTGACCGCTCCTGGAAGTCGGGCTCCGGACCACTTCTGCTCTCCGAAATCTATCACGGCGAAACGTATGATGCCCGTCAGGAGATTCCAGGGTGGAGTTCGCCAAAATTCAAAGATAGTTCCTGGGAATCTGTTAAAGTGGTTGAACATCCCAAGGAGATCCTGGCAGCGCAGACGGCTCCGCCTGTTCGGGCGGTCACCGAGCTCCGTCCAGAGCGTATCTTTACTGCTCCAAACGGTGATACGGTAGTGGATATCGGCCAAAACATGGTTGGCTGGGTTCGCCTGAAAGTATCGGGAAAAGCGGGCACGCGGGTGACGCTAAAGCATATTGAAGTACTTGATCGCGAGGGAAATCCCTATTATGAAAATCTCCGCACTGCCAAGCAGCAGGTGGAATACATCCTCCATGGCCATGGTAAGGAGGTTTATGAGCCCCACTTCACCTTTCAGGGATTCCGTTATGTGGTGGTATCTGGCTATCCGGGGGAGCTTAAAAAGGAGCATATTACGGGGATTGTGATCCACTCCGACATGGAACCAGCCGGGAACTTTTCCTGTTCCGATACGCTGCTCAATCAATTACAGCACAACATTCAATGGGGCCTCCGGGGTAATTTTCTTGATGTGCCCACCGACTGTCCCCAGCGGGATGAGCGTATGGGCTGGACTGGTGATGCTCAGGTATTTGCGCCCACCGCCTGCTTCAATTACAATGCAGCAACATTCTTCACCAAATGGCTTAAAGACCTGGCTTTCGATCAGTTTGCCGATGGCCGTGTTCCCCATGTTGTTCCCGATGTACTCAAAGCTGCCGGCTCCACCGGCTGGGCCGACGCCGCCATCATCGTACCCTGGACCTTATACCGCGAGTATGGAGACAAGCGAATCCTCCAAACCCAATACCCCTCGATGAAAGCCTGGGTCGAGTATATGCGTGAACAGGCCGGTGAAAGCGGTCTCTGGACTACCGGCGGTCATTTTGGCGACTGGCTGGCGTTTGCCTCCACTGCCTCAGATTATCCTGGAGCTACCACCGATAAGGATCTTATTGCAACAGCCTATTTCGCCTATTCCACAAAACTGCTTTCTGAAATTGCAGAAATACTTGATAACAGGATAGATGCTGCTAATTATCGAAATCTTTTCTTTAAGATACGTGATGCCTTTAATGAGGAATTTGTTACTCCCAACGGCCGGCTTGCATCCAATACACAGACGGCTTATGCTCTGGCCCTTACATTTGATCTCGTACCCGAATCCAAGCGTCAGGATATCGCCAGCCGTTTTGCTGCCGATGTGCGCCGCTTCGGGCACCTTACTTCCGGCTTTCTGGGAACGTCATTGATTAATCCATTACTTTCGAAACTTGGATATAACGATTTGGCATATATGCTTTTAATGAGAACTGATTATCCCTCATGGCTCTATCCCGTAACCCAAGGTGCAACCACCATATGGGAACGGTGGGATGGAATCAAGCCGGACGGGACCTTCCAGGATCCGGGGATGAACTCTTTCAATCATTATGCCTATGGAGCCATCGGAAGCTGGATCTATAGTCAGGTTGCCGGCCTCCAGGCCGATGAGTCAGTGCCCGGGTATAAACGGATCATCATTCGCCCGGTTATGGGTGGTGGAATTACCCACGCCAGAGCCGAACATCAATCTATGTACGGGAAGATTGAGTCGGACTGGCGGATTGAGAACGGGCGACTAATTCTTTCCGTCACCATCCCGACAAACACCACCGCCCGAATTTACCTCCAAACCAATGAACCAGCACAAGTGACAGAATCGGGCTTGCCAATTGCCTCCGTAACTGGCGTTCGATATCTGGGATTGGAAAAAGGATATGCGGTTTATGAAACTGGATCAGGAACTTATATCTTTGACGCACCTTTTACACCAACCACTAACCTCTAGAGTCTGTCTCCTTTATGACCCCATATATTGAGATCAATGAACTGACCAAAGATTACGGACATTTTAGGGCCGTTGACCGGCTGTCGCTGAGAGTTCTACCCGGTGATATCTATGGTTTTCTCGGACCGAATGGCTCCGGGAAAAGCACCACTATCCGGATGATTCTTTCCCTCATCAGCCCAACATCAGGCGAAATAAAACTTTTTGGAGAGCAACTTACGGCTAAACGATACCAAATCCTTAATCGCGTTGGAGCACTAGTCGAAAAATCAGACTTTTACAACTACCTGACAGCCAGGAAGAACCTGCAAATCCTGGGTAAACTGTCCGCTGTTCCCGACCTGAACCGACGGGTGGATGAGGTGCTTGACCAAGTGGGCCTCCTTAGTCGCGCTGAAAGCCGGGTGCGAACCTTCTCCCAAGGGATGAAACAACGACTCGGAATTGCCCAGACTATCCTGCATAAACCGGAGCTGATCATCCTGGATGAGCCCACTAATGGACTGGACCCTCAAGGACAAAAAGAGATCCGGGAACTGGTCAAGTCGCTGAACCAAGACTTTGGAATTACGATCCTGATATCCAGCCACATCCTTTACGAAATCGAGCAGATTGCTAACCGAATGATTATCATCAACAAAGGGAAATCTCTGGTCGAAGGCAGCGTTTTCGATCTGGTTACTGGTCAGGAGCAACAGGTTTCATTCGTAGTGGACAATCCGGACACCCTTCGGCAGGCGATTCGAGAAACCCAATGGGCTGATAAACTCCAGAAAAGCACACCCGACAGGGTCTGGTTTAAAGTTACCAAAGACGAAATCCCCGATTTATCAGGTTTTCTGTTTGGCAGAGGAATCCGGATTTTTGCTATCGAACCGGTTAGATCACTCGAAGAGTTTTTTCTTCAACTCACTGAAAATGAAGCAACTCATTAGTATCGAACTGTACAAAATCTTTACCAAACCCAGAACATACATTGGATTTGGCGCTATTTTCATCATAGTTCTGGCAATCCAGGTGGGTATATATATCAAAGGTGATGAGATGTTACAAATGATCATCACAACCCTCAGCGATCGTTTCATTTTTGAGGGAAAGCTGATCAATATGTATGGAGTATCCTACATCATTCTGAACACCTTATGGATTCATGTTCCGATATTGGTGGCTTTGGTCACTGGCGATCTGCTGGCCGGAGAAGCCAATGCCGGAACGTACCGGATCCTACTCACCAGGCCCATTAGTCGAACTAAATTAGTCATTTCCAAGTTTATAGCCGGATTGATTTACTCCCTGCTTCTGGTCATTTTGATGATAGCCCTGAGTATGGGAGTGGGATGGCTGCTATTCGGACCCGGGGATATGTTGGTGATGACTACCAAGGTAAGCATTATCAGCTCTGACGATATACTCTGGCGATTTGCAGGTGCCTACGCATACGGAATGCTCTGTATGACTACCGTTGCGGGGCTCTCGTTCTTCCTGTCATCTTTCTCCGACAACTCCATCGGTCCTATCATTGGGACCATAGCTCTGATCATCGGAATCACCATCATCTCAACAGTCGGAGCCAGTCTGCTTGAACCGGTACTGCCCTATTTTTTCACCACTTATCTTACCTATTGGCAGGAGTTCTTTGAAACTGAATTCACTTTTAAACAGATTGGCCTAGCGGTTATGGTACAAGTGATTTACATCACCATCTTCAGCCTGATTACTCTATTCTACTTTAAAAAGAAGGACATATTAACCTGACAATGAAAAAATTATCAATATTTATTCTAATACTTGCCAGCTTTTTCGCAGAAGCAGAATCCCAGTCAGTGCCGGATGAGCTCCTTCAGGCTTTAGCCGCCAACATGGAGAAAATCAACAGCTTTGAAGTGGAAGCGAGGATCAATGTGGATGTAGAGTTTATCAAGATTAAGGAGCGTTTTGTCAAGGTACGCTATCTAAAACCGGATCAGTTTGAATTTGATGCAGAGGGCTTAGCCTTACTGCCCCGTAATGGGATGCAGATGGATTATCTATCGCTGATCAACCGGCCTTATACTGCGATTCGTGCGGGTGAGGAGGATATCAGTGGTATTCGAACGGTGGTGATTAAAATCATTCCCGATGAAGATCTCGATGACATTATCATGGCTCAGCTGTGGATTGACCCGCAGAAATTATCGGTCATGCGGATGAAAACGTTCACGAAAAAATCTGGTTCTTACCTGATCGATTTCAAATTTACCAACCATCCGTTCAATTTACCTGATCAGACCATCGTCACCTTCGACATCAGCAATATGAGTATTCCGGCCAAGATGATCAGTGAGTTCAAAGGCACTGAGGATAAGGTTTCTGACGAGCCTTTACCAGCGAAAGTGATCATCCAGTACTCGAATTACAAGGTAAATTAACCAAACGGAGCGGTGATAACCCTTCAAGCCACCAATCCAGCAATCACAAACAGCACTGCGGCTACTGATGCCGATATTAAGGTGTAGGGCAGCTGGGTTTTCACGTGGGTTACCACCGGTATTCTCGAGGAGATGGCTGTAATCACAGAGGTATCGGAGAATGGGGAGGTATTATCTCCAAAAACTCCTCCGGAAATGCACGCTGCAAACATCAGCGGTAACGGAATTCCCATAGCTTCAGCCACTGGCACAGCCAGAGGCACCATAATACTGAATGTTCCATAAGAAGTCCCTGTGGAGAAGGATATCAAGCAACTAACAAAGAAAAAGATGAGAGGCATCAGGAATGTCGGGACATTTCCCTGTGCCAGTCCGGCAATATAATATCCCGTACCCATATCCTTACAAAGGGCCCCCAAGGTGAGAGCCAATGCCAGCAGAATCCCCACCTCCATAAATTCACCAATGCCTGAGTAAATGGTCTTTTCGATTGGCGGCCGTTGATCTTTGGGCCTTAGACGAACCATCACAGCCAACACGGCGATGGAGGCCAGGACGGCATAAAAAACGGAAGCAGTACCATCTCCACGGATCAATTATCCATTGCCTGTTGCAAACAGGCTGATCATCATGGTTCCCACTAATACCACCACTGGCACAACAACCAGAAGATAGTCTCTTTTCCCTATCCCGCTGTATATCTTTTGATTATCATCGATCTCCGTTAATTTTTCTTCCATTTTCTCTGGTTCGCCCCCCGCAATTTTTCCCAGGTTCCAGCCAAAGATCATGGTAAGCGCGACCATCAGCAGACTGGCGATACAATAAAAGTTCAAGGGCATAGCTGTCGCAACGACCCGGAAAGGATCGCTGATCCCCTGGCCAGCCAGGAGTGTCATATAGAAGGCTCCCCAGCTATTGAACATGATAATAGCTACCCAGTTAATGCTGATAGAATGAAGGAAGTAGGCCATTTTCGTTCGGGGGATCCCCAGCTTATCATACAGGCTGCCAACGGTTGTTCCGTTGACCATGATATTCGAGTAATTTTCGAGGATCATCAGTAGTCCGATTGCCCAGGTAAGCAGGAATACTGGTCGTTTTGCCCTGATATTCAGCTGTTCTAGCAAGCGAATCATCCCTTTGAATCCTCCTGCTGTCTCCATCAGTCGGATCAGTCCGCCAACCAGGATGCCGAACAAGATCAGCTGCAGGTTACCTCGATCGCCGGCTACTTGGATCACTTTTTCGAGATAATTGACGATGAAAACCCATTTATTGTCGGCCATAACCAGTGCGCCGATCAGTCCGCCGATCAGCAATGCCGGAATGATTCTACGTTTCCAGAGCGCTAACCCCAGGGCAATCAGGGGCGGAATCAGGCTAATAAATCCTTGTGAGTCCATCTTGAGGTACTGTCAGATGATGTAAATATCGATAGTGTCAGGTTACTGAAAAAGAGCGATCGTACCGCCGGTGTGCCAGAAGAGAACCCGATCAGACGGTTTGAAGAATCCCCGTCGGGCATAAGCGATGAGTCCTGCTGCAGCTTTTGCGGTGTAGGTTTGATCCAGAAGGATTCCTTCTGTTTCGGCAAAGATACGCTCAGCTTCGAGGGATTCGGCCGACGGGACTCCGTATCCGGGTCCAACAAATCCGGTTTCCACGATGATTTCATCCGGGTTAATCCGGATAGAGCTTCCGATTCGTTGAAAGATTGGTTCAGACGATCGATTGATAGAAGCTTGGATCTCTTCAAGCGAGCTATCAGCGCTGACTCCGATGATTGATGCACGCAAGCCAAAGAGGCGTTTACCTATTTCCAGGCCTGTTTGTGTTCCACCTGAAGAGGTTGAATGGAACAGGTAGTCGAAATGAAAGCCAAGCTCCCGCTCCTGTAAAACCAGCTCTTTTGCGGCTCTGACAAACCCCAGGGATCCAGTAGCATCCGAGGCCCCCAACGGTATGATCATAGATTTTTCACCCTTCCCGGTCAGTTCGGCTTGGATCTGCTCCATCCGTGGAGTTCGTTCTTCGCTACTCCCCACATACTCAATCCGCACACCCACTTTCTGGTCTATCAGCAGGTTCCCCGATGGTTTAAGTGGTCGGGGTCCATTTAATACCAGTATCACGTTGAAGCCGAATCTAATAGCCGACTGAGCTGTGATCCGGGCATGATTCGACTGAATACCGCCGCAGGTGATCAGCGTGGTTACACCCTGATTTCTAGCCTCTGCCAGGCTGTATTCCAGTTTCCGCAGCTTATTTCCCCACACCAGAGGACCGATGTAATCATCCCGTTTGATGTATAGCTCGGGCATGCCAGAAATTGCGCTCTCCAATCGCTCACAACGTTCTACAGGAGTAGCAAGAGGGGCGATAGAAATTCGCGGAATAGTCTCCAGAGCGATGAATGCGGATACTCTTCCCAGAAAATCATCAATGATTCGAGTGGCATCCTCAACTCTTTCATAATCAAATACTTCCACAAACGAAGAGCCAGAGATCATGCCTGAGAGGGACCGATCTTCACCTTGGCGAAAGAGGCACAGGATTGGTTTTCCAAGGGTTACGGCTCTACCCAGCTCGTAACCTACACCTAAACTCGGGGTTGTCACCTCCGCTATTACAGCATCTGCCTCCCGGAGCCAGGCCAAGTCGCGATCATGGATTTCCGATGGAGGTAGGTGCCCCTCATTGGTCAGTTCGGGGTTCCCCACATGTTCAGTCAGAACAGTTCCGAACTGCCCAAGATGAGCAATTAAATCTTTGTAAATCAGCACATCACCTCTTCCTCCGCGGATTGAACCGCAAAAATAGATCTTCAGTTTAGTTCTTTCAGAATTCATGGATGTCATCATTTAGCATGAGTGCCCTACAAAGTATAAATAGTATGGCTCAACAAGAAAGTTAGCCAACTAGCTAACATCATGATAAAAAACAAGTTACGTTTCCATTCTCTATCTACTTCGAGGAGCCAGAAAGTTAAGAAGTAAGTTCCTGGAACCAGGAGAATCCTGATGATTTCCGGTCCGACCAGCGGGACAAAAAACGGAATCCCAAGGGTTAGTATAAATTGTATAAAGTTTACCTGGAACAGGCGTCTTGATTGGACGCGTGGATTTCGGTAACCTACGGATGCGATGATAATGCAGACCAGGATGAGCAGTAGCCAGCCTAGGATTAACCAATTGCTTCGCAAAAAATTTGGGATAAAATCTATTCGTAAGGCGAACCACTCCTGGATTGAAGCCATTTCATAGTCTAGTTGGCCCGTGAGGAACCAGATGGCCAGCACCAGGATGATAGGGGTAATCAGTCCGGCTAAGAGTACCAGAAAATGCCGAAGAGTTGCGGATCCCATCAGCACCATTCCAATGACCACAGCTGGCAAGATGAAAAACACTGGTGGATAGATTACTCCTGCGAGGCTCCAGTTGAAAGCCTGGCTAAACACCAACGGGTATGAGGATTCTGTCTTATATTGCTCCAGCAGGTAGCGGTTGCCGTTTAGGATCAGCAATCCTGCCAGGAAAGCAGGATGGAAAAAGAAAGCTTGTCCTGATGAGGCGATCAGGAAGATAAACACGAATGCGATAGCATAAGAGCGACGGCCGGTCAGTACATGTTTTCGGTCGCTGGTGTTGAGCATCAGGGCAGCCGCCAGGGTAACCAGGAGCGAAGCAAGGACCGGGGCCCAATGAGGCAACCTGCTGATTACTTGACCAATATCATGATGAATCCCATCTTGAGGAATAGCGTATGGAGGTTCCAATGAAAGAAACGGAACGGGCAGAAAGAAGATCAGTGCAATGACCGGTACCAGGATCTGCACAACCAGGCTGATCGACTTGATAAACCGGAACATTATCTGACTGGGTTAAAGATCAAATCCGATATCCTTTCGGTGATACATACCATGAAATTTCACCAGCCGGGCCATTTCGTAGGCTTTAGCCAGTGCAAGCGTCCAGGAGTGGTCCATGGCTGTCAGTGCCAGTACCCGGCCTCCATTAGTCATTAGTTGGCCATCTTTCCGTATTGTTCCGGCATGAAAAACCAGACCATCCTCTATATGACCAATACCATTAATTGGGAATCCTTTCTCGTAGGTGCCTGGATAGCCTTGTGATACCAGCATAATGGTAGCAGCGGCCTCCTGACTGATCTCCACGGCTTTATCTTTCAGGCGCCTCTCCTTAACGGCCTTAAAAAGGTCGAGCAGGTCGGTTTCCAATCGCGGGATAACCACTTCAGATTCGGGATCTCCCATTCTGACGTTATATTCAATCACGTAAGGATCCCCGTTGACGTTCATCAGACCGAAAAATATAAATCCCTGATAGTCTATCTGTTCCGATTTCAACCCATTAATTGTAGGTTCGATAATGCGCTGCTTCACCTTTTCGATAAAAGTAGCATCAGCGAAGGGTACTGGTGAGACTGCGCCCATTCCGCCGGTATTGGAACCGGTATCGCCCTCTCCAATACGCTTATAATCTTTTGCTTCGGGGAGCAGCAGGTAAGATTCTCCGTCGGTGAGTATGAAAACAGACAGTTCGATACCCTGGAGGAACTCTTCCACCACCACTTTGGAGCCGGCTACGCCAAACTTCCCGTTGAACATCTGGTGAATTTCCATGAGAGCCTGGTCTGGATCCTCCACAATGAGGACCCCTTTACCAGCAGCAAGTCCGTCAGCTTTAAGCACATACGGTGGTGTGAGTGATTGGATAAAATCTCCGGCCTCATGTTCATTGGCTGTTGTAAAGGTTTGATGGTGCGCCGTTGGTATTCCGTTTCGGATCATGAATTGCTTAGCAAAATCCTTGCTTGATTCGAGCCTAGCTCCGCTACGGTCAGGGCCGATGACTCCCACCCAGTCGAGATCATCCTGATCCCGGAAGAAATCTCTAATCCCGTTGGCCAAGGGTTCCTCTGGGCCAACGACGACCAAGTGGATACTCTCTTTTCTGACGAGTTGAGCTATGGCGGGGAAATTGCTAACTGGGATATCCACATTAATCCCACACTCAGCTGTTCCCGGATTACCAGGGGCAATGTATAATTTTTGCAAAATCGGACTACGAGCCAGTTTCCAGGCCAACGCATGTTCGCGCGCTCCCGCCCCAATCAACAAAACATTCATTAAATCAATTAGTTAAGTTAAGTTATCCATCGGTATAACACACATCCGTCAGGAGGGTGAAATTACACTTTTTATTCCATACCCTGGCTACCGAATTGCCCCCAGGCATGAAGAGCGAAAATTCCTTAGACCGATTTCAATAAGTACAAATCAGAAATTACAAATTGTCATTATCTTTGTAGCCTCTTTGTCCTGTGGTGTAACTGGCAACACGTCTGATTTTGGTTCAGAAGAGTCCAGGTTCGAGCCCTGGCAGGACAACACTAAAAGGCTAAACCTGTCAGGTTTGTGAAACCTGGCAGGCCTTTCTTCTCCTACCTATTGTTATCCGGATCCGTCAATGGCCAGCACCTGAACCTTTTTTCTTTCTCCAGCTGGGCAATTTGCCATTTTTAGGTTAACTTTATCATTTCCAAAAACCTAGCAACCATGTTTATCCACAAAAACCTCATTTGGGTAGCCATTTTGAGCACCCTGCTATTGTCTGCCTGCGACAAAGATCCGCTCAATCCGGATGATCAAAACAAGAACAACAAATTTGTTTGTGATGTTGAATGGACTCCTTCAACAGTCTATTTCGATGAAGATGCTGTTGCCGACCTGATCCATGCAGATACCAGCGAATACCGGTATTATTTCTCCAAAAACAGCGACCTGGCCAATGGGTTAAACGAAGGAGATATCATTTTCATTCACGGACTCGCCTTACGAAAAGTTGAATACATTGAAGATCAGGGGGATGAAATCATGGTCGAAACTGGCTATGCCACTCTGAATGAAGCCGTTGACAATGGCGAAATAGCTTGGGAATACGAAGCTGGTTTTACGGAGTTGCAGGCTCCAGAGCTTTTGATCGACGGGAAAACCTACCCCTATTTAAAGTCAGATGAGCAAACTTTTTCGATCACCTTAAAGGTTGGCGAATACGATTACAAGGTTGAAATGAAATTTAAAGGTGACCACGCCGAGGTCACCCAACAAATTGAAAAAAAGATTGATAGCTTAATCAAGGTACGATTCGAATGCAAAGGGGTTATTGACCGATTCACCACGAAGACCAAAATCATCTTTGAAAATTCTCAAGTTACAAACTACGAGACGATCAATGAACACCTAAAAGGAGAGCTGACGCTCTCCATTACCGCTATTGCAGCGGGTACTGACTTTCTCAACTTTGAGTTCCCGGTAACCTTGCTCAAGTACCCATTTTTAGTCCATGGCATCCCTGTCGTGGTAAATGTCAAGGTGTTGTTTGTTGCCCAGACAGCCGTACCTCCCGAAGGATCATCCCTGATGTCAGCGCGGTTTACTTACGACTCCTCCACCGGAATTGGTTATATGCCGGGGAAAGGAGTTTTTGTTTTGGGGGAAGTGGGAGATTTCGACATAGTAAAGGAGCAAGCTCAAACCGGAGCGGCATCAGCTATTGCTATCAACTTCGGATTGGGATTCCCCAGGCTGGAGCTTCAGATATTCGGAGAATCGATTATCCCATGGATCCATACCGCCTTTTTACTCGGAGGAGATTATACGTTCTATCCAGCCTGCCAACAGGCTAAAGCAATGTTTATCGGAGCTTGCGGGTTTAAACTGAAGTTTTTCGGACTTTTTGAAGCCGAAGGCTCCACAACTCTTTGGAATGAGGAAAAGATCCTTCTCCAGGTGGGTGATTGTGGTGGGCAGGCTATCGGATTTAATCCTAACCTCTTAACAACAGATCCAAACCTCACCTCAACGCAACTATCCTTTTAGATCGGAATTCTATAGTCGAGATCCTTGAGCGCAAGTTTTATTGCTGATTCGTGTCAAAAGAGGTAATTTGACACGAAGAATTATCGAGGATGGATGACCAACAACTGATCGAACAGATCCGGAACGGAGAAGAGCCGGCTATCCGGATTCTGGTCGACCGCTATCAGTCGAGAATCCTACGGACTGCCAGGGGTTTTGTCCGCAACGATGAAGATGCCCGGGATATCACCCAAGAGGTGTTGATTGATATCATTCGCAACATTCACAAATTCCGATTCCAGTCGGGCCTCAATACCTGGATCTACCGGATCACCGTCAACCAGTCGCTTAACTATCTTAGAAACAACAAGAAAAGATCTAACACCATCAACATCGACCAGTCGGATGAAAATACCCCTGGAGCTGTTACACGCAATCTTCCCGATCAGGGGCAACTGGATCCGGGGCAACAAATGGAGCAATCCGACCGGTCGTGAACGCTCCATGCCGCCATCGAATCAATCCCGGAGAAACAACGTACTGCTTTCGTCCTCTACGAATACGACGATTTATCTTATAAAGAGATCTCCGAAGTGATGAATGTGTCAATACCATCGGTTGAATCGCTCCTTTTCAGGGCGAGGAAGAACCTACAGAAAAAATTATGGCACTGTTACAAAA
>JAAYIP010000048.1 GCA_012523435.1 Bacteroidales bacterium
AGGCGATATTTGCCAGATGTGGCAGTGCAGTTGACAGAACTCCTTCAGCCACGGGGCTGGTCAGATCGCTGTCGCGGCCCGAACGGATGGCATCGATGAAGTTTGCGTAATGTTCGGCTCCTCCGGGAGCTTCCAGGTAGGAACCTCCTGCTGTCGGGGCTGATGCGGGCTTGTCGGATCCAGCAAAGGCCTCTTTTTCACGTTTATGCCAGGCTTTCCAGGTGCTGGCATTGATCTCGAGATGACCCTCCGTACCGTAAAAAATGTTCCCGATCTTGATATTGAGATAGCCTTCCGGATTGGTGTACAGTCCTCTGGTTTCAAACTGAAGCTCCTGACCGTTAGCATAACGAAACAGGGTAGTCTGGGTGTTGGGAGTCTCCTGCGAACATTCGGCCGGACTGATGCCGTAGAGTCCTCCGGCGGAGTAGATTGTTTCGGGATGCTCGTTTTGCCCCAGTCCCCAGCGGGCAATATCGAACTGATGGGGACCCTGGTTGCCGGTATCGCCATTGCCGGTATCCCAGTGCCAATGCCAGTTATAATGAACCCGTTTCTCGTTATAAGGGCGCCAGGGGGCGGGTCCAAGCCATTGATCATAATGCAGAGATGCTGGAGGAGTACTATCCTGAGCAATACCAAACGAATCACGGGGTTTCAGACAGAGCCCCCGGGCAAGGAATACCTCACCGATTCCACCCTCCCTGATAAACGCGATAGCCTCCATCACCTGGCGAATAGATCGGTTCTGAAAACCTACCTGTACCCTGACATTATACTTCCGGGCTGCCTCGATCATTTTCTCCCCCTCATAGATATTATGGCAAGCCGGTTTCTCCACGTAAACATGTTTCCCGGCCTGGCAGGCCCAGATGGTTCCCAGTGCGTGCCAATGATTGGGGACAGCAAACGAAACAGCATGTATGTCCTTATTTTCGAATACCTTACGCATGTCCCACTCCACTCCAGGGCGATATCCAGTGAGCTTTTCGGCTAAAGATGCACGGTCGTTGAAAAACTGCTCATCGGCATCGCAGAGGGTCAGGATACGAACGTTGCGGTTATCTTTCAAGCTGGCATACCGATTGATATGCAACTCGCCTTGCCCTCGTATCCCAATGATAGCCATATTGATACGCTCATTTGAACCGATGATGGAGGCATACGATTTCGCTGTAAAACCGGCTCCGCCGATGGCAATGCCAGCCGTACCAACGAGCCCCTGTCTGATAAAATCTCTTCGATGAGTCATATTGATCAAAAAAATAGGTTACAAATCTACTTTACTTTGTTCTTTCATAATCCGTAAGGCTTCGTTTAGTTCTTCGCTTCTCCAGGATCCTTCAATAGAGATACCACCCTGATATCCAGCTTTATGAAGAACTTCGAAGAACGGTCTGAAATCTTGTCCAGCAACACCGGGAGCCGTTCGGTTCTGCTTCTCAGCTAGATGGCAATGGAGCAACAAGTTGCCGGCCGACAAGAGCATTTCCGGGCTCTCTCCTTGTCGCAACATATGAAAAAAATCAGCGCAAACGCCAACATTCGGGTGATTTACTGATTTAGCTACTTGTATTGCTTCTTCCACCGTATTAATGAAGTTGGTCTCTGTTATTTGTAGGTTTTCAATTGCGATAGCCACTCCATTGATAGCAGCCATTGGAGCCAGGGCCTTCAGCAGAGTCACGAACTGTTTATAGGCAATGTCGCGGTCAAAACCGGGAGGAATCAGCCTGGAGGTGCTGCTTCCAAAGACAATGATTTGTACTCCAACAGACTTCGCACGTCGAAAAGCTGTTTCGGCATACATCAGGATGGTATCATGGCGAGCATCCGGGCCCACTACTTTCAGGTCTCCAGGTAGAAAACCGTTACAAGCCAATACAGGCAGAACGCAGGAATTAAAGGCGGCTTTTTTACTTTCAAACTCCTCATCCGATTTCCCCGGCATCAAATCGCGCATTACACTAGCTTCCTGATAATCATAACCTATTGATTTCAGGAGAGGGGATCTTTTCAACGAGGTACATACCCCAAATTTGAATGGCTGGGCTACCAGGCCAGCTCTAATTCCGGGTAATAACCCTGTTGCAGCTATCAGGCAGGCACTACCTAACAGCCTCATTTTGTGTGGCAAACTCATGATAATCCTCCTTTAGGTTCAGTCTAGCTCGTTCAGGCATTGGCAGACGATAGTCCAAATCTGCCCCACCCAACTATCGTGCTCCGGCTTCATTAAAACCGAGCGCAAACAGGTGAGTGTTGTGCGATCCCTGTCCATTCCGGCCTTCTCCAGATCGAAGAAGTGTTCCGGAATCTCGGCCAGGGCCAGGTGCAAATGATGCTTTGCGGCTTGTTCGAACAGCTGCCTCGACAAGTTGGATGCTTTCGAGGCGGAGGCTGCTTTGGGTAACCATATCACAATATCCAGCTCCGGCGGGAAGGCAGTCAGAAACCGACTGTCCGCTGCAATCAAATGATAGAGTTCAATTGCAGCATTCCGTCCGGCAGCCAGGTGACTGGCAAAGGTTCCCTTTCGCTCGAGGGGTAGGAGTTTCTGGGTAGCCCAGAGGGCCACCGCGGCAGCGCCGGGACGGCTGCACTCCAGACTGATTTCGCCCAGGTGCAGCTCGTCAGAGCTGAAATACGTATAAGGGGAATCGTGTTTGTAGAACCCTCCAACAGAAGGGTCTTTGAAGAGGATACAGCCACAACCATAAGGCTGTAGGCCATGCTTATGAGGATCCACCACGATGGAGTCAACCTCACCTAACAGGTCGAAAGCCTCACGCGTAGCCGAAGGGAGGGAATCCACTAATCGAAAATACCCTCCATAAGCTGAATCAGCATGAATTCTGAAATGGTAACGATCGCGCAGTTTTAACAATCGGGGCAGTGGATCCACCGCTCCGGTAGCCGTTGTGCCAATCGTAGCTACCACTGTACCAACCTGTTCCTCGTCCAGAATTCTTTGTAGCCCGTCGAGGTCCATGCGACCAAAACGATCTACCGGAACTTTGCGAAATGGCAGATGCAGCACCTGGCTCAGGCGTTCATGCGTGTAATGAGCCTGCGTGGAAGCTAAAACCATCCGGTCGGGATGACTGCGTCCGGCCACCCATAACGCCTCCAGGTTGGCCATTGTCCCACCTCCTGCCAGATGGCCCAGATACTGATCCCACCCAAACATGGCAGCAATTTCCGCAACGGCCTCTTTCTCCATGGCCGAGCTGGCACGTCCACCATCAAGCGCATGATTGTTGGGATTGATATACAGTGAGAGCATATAGGCCAGCCGCGCTATCGGGTGGGGCGGTTTTAACATCTGGCCAGCATAGAGCGGATGAAAATAGGGATAGTTGTCGGTTAACCGCGATGCTACCTCCTCCAAAACTGGCCGCATGGTCTCTAAATCACCCTGCCCATCATCGACAACAGGCAACCCAGCAAACCCGTCAGACAGCTTTCTGACGATTTGGTCAAGCAACGTCAGTGAATCAACATCTATCCCTATGTTTCTCATTCTTTAATCATTTCCGGTTGTCCGAATCCTAGAGCTTCTAAAGGCTTCGCCTGCGTCGCGGCATCACCGACTACTACATAGTACATCCGGTTTGGATCAATGTATCTTCTGGCTAATTCCCGATGCCGATCAACCGTCATGTTCCGGATGATCTCTTGTTCAGCCATGACATAATCCACCGGTAACCCATAAAGGCTGATCTCTCCAAGCATACTGGTAAGAGCCCATAACGTCTCAAAATTCTGAGTGTACGAATTGGCCAGATAATTTCTCGTATTGGCCAACTCCTCCTCAGATATACCCTCGCGGTAGCTCTCCATCAACGACTTAAATATCTGGATGGATTCTAATGTGGCAGTTGATCTAACCATCGCTGATGCAGCAAACGGACCAGGAATGTAACTGCCTGAAAAACTAGTACTTGCGCCGTAGGTGAATCCTTTTTGCTCACGCAAAACCTGATTAACCAAGGAGAGGAAGTTGCCACCCAGATGATCGTTCATCACCGTAGCTGGGA
>JAAYIP010000304.1 GCA_012523435.1 Bacteroidales bacterium
CTCAAAGTGCTCAATGGACGCTTTGGCCCTTATATCTCCTATAAAAAGAAAAACTACAAGATCTCCAAAAAGCAGGACCCCACAGCGCTAACACTGGAAGATTGTCTGAAGATCATCGAGGAAGGAAATCACAGCAAGAAGAAGTAGCACATGAACTCTTCGACCGAAATCCTTCTCTATTTTGAACCGCCGGGGCGGATTCCGATTGTCACAGACGACCGGATCACCAGCGCCCTTGGATCGAATATAGCCATCCACCGGACAAAGAAAAGCACACTCAATCTTCGCAAAGCCAAAATCGTACTCATTGGAACTGGTAATCCACTGGCTGCCAATCAAATCCGATCATACCTATTTGGCCTTTCGGCCTTGATGGCAAAAGGTTTAGTAGCCGATCTCGGAAATTTCCGTGAAGGGAAAACCCCAGCCGATACGCGTGCGGGACTGGCTGATGTGATCACTGAACTAGGAAAAGCTGGAAAAATCGTGGTTCTTTTGGGTACAGGTATGCATCTGATGCCAGTTGTTGGCAAAGCATACAACCGACTGGAAGTACCCTTTAATCTCACAGTCGTCGATTCCCGGATTGATTTGATGTCGCCAGAAAATTCAGACAAAAGCCTCTATCTGAACGAGATGGTTACTGATCCCGAAGGGCGCCTATTCGATTTCTGCCATCTGGGGCATCAGGCCTATCTGAATGATCCTTTGGCTACCGATCGTCTTAGCGAACTTCTTTTTGACCACTTCAGGCTCGGGATTCTCCGGGACGACCTCAGAGAGGCTGAGCCGGTGATGCGAAACAGCGACATCGCGTTTTTCTCCCTCTCCTCCGTGAGGCAACCCGAAGCACCAGGAACCACTTTCCCTTCAGCCATCGGATTTACTGGCGAAGAGGCCTGTCAGTTGGCCCGGTACGCCGGACTGAGCGACCGGCTCACATTGCTGGCATTGACGGATTATGAACCAGCACGCGATACCAGCGGACAGACTGCCGGATTAGCGGCCCAGCTGATCTGGTTTTTTCTGCAGGGTGTCAGTCAGCGAAAAGCCGAATATCCCTTTACCGATATTAAAGATTATCAAAAATATACTGTCAATCTGGCTCAATCCGGACATGAGCTGGTGTTTTTCAAAAGCCCACTATCGAACCGGTGGTGGATGCAAGTACCTTATCCCGATCCAAAATATCAGCGATCAGTAATTATTGCGTGTTCCCTACGCGATTACCAAACTGCATGTGATGGGGATATCCCCGACCGCTGGCTCAACACCTACCGCAGGCTGTGATTCCATAATAATCACCTCCTCCTCCCGTTCTACAATCGTTATTGGTGATTACCTATTTTTTCCTTTATTTTACTGGCTTGAAATCCAGCATGAACAGGTTACGGAACAAGACGATATTTCTAACAATACTGGCTGCAATTCAGTCTGTTATGGCATTTAGCCAGCAGGACCCGCAGTTCAGTCAGAATATGTTTAACCACATGGCGGTGAACCCTGGGTTTGCCGGCAGTCAGGGGCTCGTCAATGCCACCATGATGAATCGCCAGCAGTGGATAGGATTTGAGGGAAACCCTCAAACCACGATGGTGAGTATCAACGCGCCAATCAATCCGTTTGGCATCAGGAGTGGTGTTGGATTTCTGTTCATGGACGATCGCCTTGGTTTTGAGAAGAATACCACGCTGATGGCCAGTTATGCCTATCGTATGGAGATCGGATCAGGAAATCTGGGAATTGGCTTGAACCTGGGGTTGCTCAACAAAACCCTGGATGCAAAATGGTACATCCCTGACAGCGACCTGCACTCATCTCATCAGCAGGATCCGGCCATTCCCGAAGAGCAGATTTCGGGCATGGTATTCGATCTGGGCGCTGGGATCTTCTATAATACTGACCGTTTTCATGCGGGAATTTCTGCCCTTCATCTGCTACAACCCAAAGTTGATTACGGCGATGGAGCCTTCCAACAAATGTACAGACACTACTATGCTTCAGTGGGCTATGTCTTCAAACTCCCTGATCCACTGTTCGAAATACAGCCTTCCCTTTTTGTAAAATCCGATGGTGTTTCTTACCAAGCCGACATAAATACGCTGGTGATTTACAATAAAAAATATTGGGGCGGCGTTTCTTACAGGCTTGGTGATGCAGTGGTGGTGATGGCCGGGCTGGAATTAACCAGTGGAATTAGGGCCGGAATCGCCTACGACTTTACAACCTCGGCAATAGCCGGATACAGCAGAGGCTCAGCAGAGTTCATGCTGGGTTACAATCTCGAGGTAAGTACAGAAAAGTATAACCAGCGCTATCGAAGTGTTAGATTCTTATAACCTGAGTATGAAAAATTTTGTTTTCATCGGATTAATCGCTGTTTTGACACTAACCGGATGCAACTCTAAAGGTGGCGGTGAATTGGTTGGTGTTCCAAAACGGGGCAAAGCTTTCGAAGCCGAACCTTACGGAATGGTCAAAATCCCGATGGGTTCATTCGTCGTCGGCCAAAACGACGAGGATCCATCTTTTGCCATGAACTCTCAGCCCAGAACGGTATCCATTGGTGCATTCTGGATGGATGAGACGGAAATTACCAATAACGAATACAGACAATTTGTTCACTGGGTTATCGATTCCATGGCCAGGAAAAAACTGGGAGAACTTTACCCGGATGAATACCTTATCTCCGAAGACGAGTTCCAAAATCCTATCGATCCTCCGCTGATCAATTGGAAAGCCCGTATCGATACCCGGGATGAAGAGGTCGTTTCAACACTTGAGGATATTTACATACCGGAAAATGAACGATTCTTTAAGCGTAAAGAGCTTGATACCAGGAAGTTAATTTACGAATACCAAGATATCGATTATCAGGCCGCAGCACAAGAAACCCGGAACTATCAGCGTTCAATTCACAATTCTGATAAAACCCAAACTTTCTATCAGGACCCTGAATTGGTATCAGACCGGTCGAAGTTTGTCAAAACCTACCGGATCAATATCTATCCCGATACCCTTTGCTGGATATCCGATTTTACCTACAGTTTTAATGACCCGATGGCTAAATTGTACTTCTGGCATCCGGGTTTCGATGATTATCCAGTAGTAGGCGTCACCTGGGAACAGGCTAAAGCTTTTTGTATCTGGAGAACCGAACTCCAGAACAACCATCTGATTCAGAATAATGAATCCAATGCCCTGGTTCAGAATTACCGACTGCCAACCGAATATGAATTTGAGTATGCTGCCCGCGGCGGACGAAACATGTCTATGTACCCCTGGGGAAGCCCTTACACCCGCGATGGGAAAGGCTCCTTCCTGGCTAACTTCAAACCATTCAGGGGCGATTACGGCAACACCCAAAAAGGATTCCTTACCACTAGCCCTGTCGGAACTTTCGAAGCCAATGACTTCGGCCTCTATGATATGGCCGGAAATGTGGCCGAATGGACCGGCTCAGCGTACGATGAAGCAGCCTACGACTTCACCCACGACCTCAACCCAAATTACGAACATAATGCACTGCCTACCGACCCCGCCGTGATGAAAAGAAAGGTGGTCCGCGGTGGTAGCTGGAAAGATGTCTCCTTTTATCTGCAGTCCGGCACCCGAACTTATGAGTACCAGGATTCAGCTAAACCCTATATCGGTTTCCGAACTGTACGATCCACATTGGGAGTAAGTAACTAATTGAATAACAAACAATTCTGATAGAAATGGCAATAAGAGACCTTGTTCAAAAATCCTGGTGGAGAAATGCGATGGCTAAGCTGTACGCCTGGGGCGCCAGTGTGGTCATGATCGGCGCACTCATGAAGCTTGAGCACTTTCCAATGTCAAGCTATTTTCTAATCGCCGGACTTGGTACCGAGGCGATTATCTTCTTCTTTTCGGCTTTCGAGCCACTGCCCCAGGATTGGGACTGGGACCGGGTCTATCCCGAGCTCGCAAAAAACGGTAACGGCAAAGGAACCACCCCGGCCAAACCCCGGGAGGTCCACACTACCTCTAGCGCAGCTCTGAACCGATTCGACGAAATGCTCGAAAAAGCTGAAATTACCCCCGAATTGTTTTCCAAACTGGGTAATGGCATGAGAAATCTGGCCGAGTCAACCTCCAAAATGACCGATATCTCTCAGGCTCACCTCGCCACATCACAATATTCAGATGCCGTCAAAAAAGCAGCCGCTAACTTCGATTCATTCAGCAACGCCTATTCAAGATCGACTGAAGAACTGAACAGTTCCGCTGCCAACCTGACCCATTCCTATACCAGAACAGCAGAACAAGTAACCCAATCGGCCAGCCGCCTCGTCGAACAGGTGAATAAAGGTTCAGAACAACTCACTTCATCCTATACCAAACTCCTGGAAACCGTAAACCAGGACTACACCAAACTGGCCGAGAAGAGTAAATCTTACACGGATCAACTAGAAAAACTGAATCGAAATCTCGCCTCCCTGAATACTGTTTATGAACTCCAACTAAAAAGCGAAGAGTCTCACTCATTGAAAACCAAGGAGGTGGCATCCGGTATCGAGAAAATGGTAGATAACCTCAATGCTTCGGTCGAAAACACGAAACTTTATAAAGAAGAGGTCGAGCGACTGGGTAAAAAATTAACTGCCCTGAATAAAGTGTATGGCAACATGCTGACTGCCATGAATGTAAGAGAAAACGACTAACGACCTCAATAGCTGACCAGTTATTATGGCACAACAAAGACTGACACCCAGGCAAAAAATGATCAACATGATGTATTTGGTGCTAACAGCATTGCTGGCACTGAATGTATCAAAAGAGACCCTGGATGTAATTGCTAAAGTGGATAAGAGTCTTAACGAAACCATTGAGGACTTTACCAATAAAAACAACCTGGCATACGCCGCTTTTGATAACGCCTACGCCATCAATCCGGTCAAGGCTGGCCCATTTAAAGAAAAAGCCGATTCTGTCAGGATCATGGCACAAGGCCTGATCGACAAGGTCAATCAGTATAAATGGGATATCGTTCGGGAAGCCGATGGAAAACATGCCCGGCTCGACAGCATCAAGAAGATGGAAGAATTAAACGTTCCAGCTCAGGTGATGCTGGTTGCTCAAATCGAATCCAACGGACAACGCATGTCGAGAGGACGCGATCTGAAAAATTCCATCATCCAATATCGTGATTTTCTCCTCTCCATGGTGGACCCTAGTGATACCGTCCTGGTTCACTCTATCGAAAGAACTCTCGCCACCATCGACCCTCCCGGAACAGCCAATGAACCAGGCCGTTCCTGGGAACAGGACAATTTTGAATACCTTCCCCTCATCGGGACTATTGCCTTGATGTCAAAGATGCAGTCGGATATCCGGAATTCTGAAGCCGACATACTGAACTATCTGTACAAAGGAATCGACGAACAGTCTTTCAAATTCAATCAGCTCAGGGCGGTTGTCATTCCACGCTCTTCATCTGTCATTTTCCAAGGGAACACCTATGAGGCTGATGTTTTCCTGACCGCCTTCGATACGACCTTATCTCCGGAAATCATGGTGGGTGGAAGACGGCTGGAGATCAGCGACGGTCGCGGCATTTATCGTGCAACTCCAAGTCAGGTAGGCACTTACACCTGGAACGGATTTATTAACTATGCTGCCCCGGATGGAACCATTCGTCGCTATAATTTCAGCGACAGCTACGAAGTGGCTCCCCCGTCCCTGGTTGTTTCTGCCACCAAAATGAACGTATTCTACCGCGGAGTTGATAATCCGGTGGAGATTTCCGTACCGGGAGTTCCTTCCAATAAGATTACCGCAACCATGACCAATGGAAACCTGCGAATGACCGGTCCCGGAAAATTCATCGCGAATCCGACGACCGACCAGGGAGAAGCCGTGGTGACCGTGGTGGCTGAGGTAGATGGAAAGAAAAAAAATATGGGCGACCGAAGATACCGGCTGCGCCGCGTTCCCGATCCAGTTGCCAAAGTTGGAGGAAAAAGCGGTGGCCGAATCTCAAAGAACGAACTGGCTATCCAAACAGGCGTGATCGCCGAACTGGAAGATTTCCTCTTCGACATGAAATTCAATGTCCGTGGTTTTAAGGTCACCATCATCAGTGGCGGTGCTGGAGGCTTCGTGAAAGATGCAACTGCTATCGGACCAGCATTTACTGCCGAACAAAAGCAGCTGATTGGTTCTGCCGCTCTAAATAATAGAATCATTATTGAAGATATTACCGCCTCAGGCGACGACGGAATTGTACGAACTCTGCCGCCAATTACGTTTACCATACAATAGAATGAAGAAAATGAAAAAAACAGGCGTATTCGTAATAGCTCTGCTGATCATGGCCGGAAGCCAACTCCCGGCCCAGGATCAGGGCACAACCAATAACACCGACCCGGCCACCTGGTCTGGTCTGGATCAGGTATTTGAGAAGCAGGAACGGTCGCTGGATAAAAAACCAATTCCCTACCCTCCCGTCAGGGAAGCCGATATTAGCTGGTCAAAAGTTGTGTGGCGTCTGATCGACCTGCGCGAAAAGATCAACCAACCACTTTTCTACCCGACCGAACCCATCGGAGAACAAATGAATCTTGTCGATGTGTTACTTACCTCCATTCAAAAGGGTGAGCTGACAGCCTACTCCGCTGATGATGACCTGAACGAATTCAAAAGAACCATCACTTACGAGCAGGTACTGGAAGAGTTTGACGCTAAAGATCAGGTTACCGAAGTGATTGACGTAGAAACTGGTTTCACCCGAACCGATACGATCAAAGGTGAAATCCGGAAACATGAAGTGCAGCAGCTGCTGGTCAAAGAGATTTGGTTCTTTGACCGGAAACGGTCGGTCATGGATGTACGAATCATTGGACTGTGCCCTATCCGCCTCTTCTTCAATGAAAGGGATACCAATCGCTTAGATCTAAACCGTAAAAAATTGTTCTGGGTTAAATATCCCGAATCCAGGCCCTTCCTGGCCCAACGTGAGGTTAATAATTTCATTAACGACTCCGAAAAAAGGACCTTCGACGAGATCTTCTACAAGCGGTTCTTTAATGGATTTATCGTCCAAGAAAGCAATATCTACAACAACCGGGTCATCAATGATTACGCCCTGGGTGTTGAATCACTTCTCGAGGCAGATCGTATTGAAAATCAGATCTTCCAATTTGAAACCAGTCTCTGGGAATACTAGATATAGTTTCCGCCAAACTTCATTTTCACCTCGTCAACCATCAGCCTGATCTGCTGTTCATCCTCCTTTTTGCAAATCAGCAAAACATCATCGGTATTGATGATAATGTAATCATCTAATCCTTGGACAACAGTTAGTTTCCCCTCTGGTGCATGGATGATGTTCCCGGATGAGTCAAACGCAAGAACTAGACTCTGCCCAATGGCGTTGCCATAATCATCACGGAAAAGATGACTGTACAGACTGCCCCAAGTTCCTAAGTCGGACCATCCAAAATCAGCACACAGAACATACACATTATCAGCCTTTTCCATCAATCCATAGTCGATCGAGATTTTATCACAAGCACCATAAACCTGTTTAATGAAAGCCTCCTCAACATCAGTTCCATAGAGTTGACGGCCATCAGCGAATAACCCTTGCATATCGGGCAGATGCCTTTCGTAAGCACGCTGAATGGATGTTAGTGACCAAACAAATACCCCAGAGTTCCAGAAGAAATCACCACTGTCAAGAAATATTTGCGCCAATTCAAGATTAGGCTTCTCAGTGAACGTCTTGACTTTATGGAGATTAGGGAAGCCATCAAAATCTTCCAGGTCATTAACCTGGATGTATCCGTACCCTGTTTCCGGTCGGTTAGGGCGGATACCGAGGGTGAGGAGAACATCGCGCGAACGGACAAACCCGACACCTTCACGGATTATCCGGAGAAACTCAATCTCATCCAGGATCAGGTGATCCGAAGGAGCCACAATGATTGTTGCGTCCGGATTGATCGTAGCAATGCGTTGATTAGCATAAGCAATGCAGGGAGCAGTATTTTTCCTCAGCGGCTCCAGGAGCAATTGAGAAGGATGGATCTCCGGCAACTGATCCAGGATTAGATCCCTATACTCTACATTGCTGACTATCAAGATGTTTTGGGTTGGACAAATGGCCTGAAAGCGTTTGAAAGTATGCTGTATAAGGGTACGCCCGGTTCCCAGGATGTCCATGAACTGTTTTGGGGTGCGGGTACGGCTCATCGGCCAGAATCGGCTTCCGATACCTCCCGCCATGATCACACAATACAGGTCTTTATCCATTTTAAGAAAGTTTATTTTGCTTTTTGTTCTTTTTATGTTTTTTAGAACTCCAAGGTAGTCATTAGTTCATTGTTTCCCGTCCTCTTAATCCACAATTTCCGCCATGGGATGGACAGCAAAGGTCCGCCCGGTTTGCTTGTCAATACAATGATAACGTGTCCGAGCCTTGGCGCCCTTCACAAAAATCCGACCGCTACGCAGCTTAAATTCCTTCCCCTCGGGCACGTCCACCACCCTCCGAATCTTTACCTCACCCCCCGTGAGACCAATCGCCTTTAAGAGGGCTTCACAGGACCCAGACCCTATGGATTCCCGTCTGAAAAAGCATTTAATAACTGCTTTAGCCACCTCTTCACTTAATAATTTGCTCTCAATCAACTCCTTAAGCATTACCCTAAATTCGTATTTCCACTCCGGACCATGGGGCCGGATTTGCTGGCCATACTTCTGCCCAGCACGGTAATGAGCCAGTTCATGAGCAAACGTGATGGTAAACAGAACTGGATGAAGATCTTGATTTATCGTGATAACCGACGGTCTTCCGTTACGGGAAAACCTGTAATCACCATGTTTCGTCACCCTCGAACGGGATAAACGCACCAAAACCTGAGCACCCTCCATCCAGGATTCCACCAGCCCATCAGCTCCCGGCAAAAAATGTTTCTCCCAAAGCGGAGGTAAGCTCATATAGCCTTACATTTTGATTTTAAGGTACTTATCTACTATTTCAGGTGGTAGAGCGAGGCAATATTAATCAAATAATTCCTATCTTAGTTTATAATTTGGCCGACCGTGAAACTCTTTTTCCACATGGGGCGTTACCTTCTGTTTATCAGGCAACTGTTCAGGAAGCCCGAAAAACTTGGACTATACACCCGTCAGGTGTTAGCCGAAATTGATAAGCTGGGGGTGTCCTCCCTGGGGATTGTCGGGGTGATCTCCTTCTTCATTGGAATGGTTGTCATCATTCATTTGACAGCTAACCTAGGGAATCCGCTGATCCCTGATTATTACAATTCATACACTACCCGCGATGTGCTCGTGCTGGAATTCTCCTCAACTGTTTTGTGTCTGAGTCTGGCCGGGAAAGTGGGGTCCAACATCGCTTCGGAGATCGGTACCATGCGGGTAACAGAGCAGATTGATGCACTCGATGCCATGGGAATCAATTCGGCAGCTTACCTGGTGATGCCCAAAGTGATCGGTCTGATGGTTGTGGTTCCGTTACTGGTCATTCTAAGCATTTTAATCGGCCTGATCGGCGGATGGTTTATTGCTGTAGTGGGTAATCTGATGACCACCAATGATTACCTGTTTGGTATTCGTTTTAACTTCGACTCCTACAAAGTTCTTTACACTCTTGTCAAATCCTTTGTGTTTGCCTTTTTGATCACCTCAATTGCCGGATACCACGGGTATTATACGAAGGGAGGGGCTCTTGAAGTAGGCCGTTCCAGTACGCTAGCAGTGGTTTACGGAATGATCAGCATTCTGATAGCCAATTATTTAATCACACAAATCATGCTGTCATGATCCGGCTCGAATCCATTTCCAAGTCATTCGA
>JAAYIP010000049.1 GCA_012523435.1 Bacteroidales bacterium
ACTCTTTTCAAGAGCTGTTTGCTTTAACTTGGCTGGATAAACCGGGCTGGCCCCAAAAATTCACTAAACCATGAAAAAGCTCTCTTTTGTTTTATTCGTGATGGCCCTGTCGGGGACTCTGTTAAGCCTCTGCGCCCAAGAGGTTTCTCAGGGAATCCTCGATCAGGTGTATTACCGCAATATCGGATCTACCAGGCATGGTGGCCGTTTTGTCGATTTTGCCGTTTATGAAAAAAATCCTTCGCTCTTTTATGCTGCCCTGGCATCCGGGGGAGTCTGGAAGACTGAAAACAACGGGCAGACTTTCACCCCAATTTTCGATGATGCAGGAGCTATCAGCATTGGAGATATTGCCATTGACCAGAACAATCCCGACCTGATCTGGGTAGGCACTGGCGAAGCAAACAACAGTAGAACAGCCTATTACGGCGATGGCGTGTATAAATCAACGGATGGAGGGAAAACCTGGCAGCATATGGGTTTGAAGGATTCGCACCATATTGGCCGGATCATTATCCACCCCAAAAACCCGGATATTGTCTGGGTGGCAGCCGAAGGACCTCTTTATTCTGATAATCTCGAGTCAGGTGTTTTTAAAACGACCGATGGTGGAAAAACTTGGAAGCGGATTTTGAAGGTTGAAGTGGCTGAACCGATGAAAATCCTGTCGCCTGGCGATGAGCCAGAGGCTGTGCGCCCTCCGCGGACTGTCGGGTTTGTCGATCTGGCTATTGACCCCTCAAATCCTAACACCCTCTACGCGGCTTCTTACGATAAAGAACGGAGAGCCTGGACCTTCAATGCCGGCGGTCCAAATAGTGCCCTCTACAAAACCACTAATGGTGGCAAGTCGTGGACCAAGCTGGAAGGGGGACTTCCAACCGGCGTGATTGGACGGATCGGGGTAGCTGTTTCACCGAGCAAACCTAACGTGGTCTATGCCAACGTTGAAAACTGCAACATTGAAGGAATCTCCTTCGAAGAGCGGTGGGATATGATGAAAAAAGGCATCAACCCCGCACGTGGCCAACGCGAGATGGGCGATGAGATGTACCGGTCTGATAACGGCGGTCGCACCTGGCGCAAGGTAAGCCCTGATGGCCAGGATGTTGGCGGCGGTCCCGCCTATTATTACCAGCAGATCTGCATCAACCCCACCAACCCCGATCACCTCTATGTGCTGGGTGTCAGGATGTGGGAGACCGTTAACGCCGGGAAAGAGTGGCGTCAGCCCTTCCGCTTCGGTGGCGACAATCATGCCATGTGGATCAACCCCCAAAATCCAAAACATATGATGCTGGGTTATGATCATGGCATGGGCATCACCTATGACGCCGGAATAAACTGGTATCATCCTGATTTTATGCCTGTTGGACAATTTGTGGCCGTGGGTTTCGATTATGATTATCCCTATAATGTATATGGTGGCCTCCAGGATAATGGATCAGTCAAAGGTCCCTCCACCAAAGGCGGCAGCGCTGCCATTCTGATGGAGGACTGGAGCAGTCATGGCGGCGGCGACGGGATGTACAACGTGGTTGACTGGAGCGACAGCCGTTGGCTGTACACCGAATCACAGTTCGGCCCCATCGCACGGATCGATCAATCAACCGGTGAAAGAACCGGAATTCAGTACCGAAACATGGACCGCTGGGCTTGGAATGCCCCGATAGTGGTATCACACCATAATCCATCCGTCATCTATCATGCTGGAAATAAAGTCGTTCGATCCTCAAACCGCGGCGACAACTGGCAGGAGATCAGTCCCGACCTGACCACTGCTGACAGCACCCGCATTGGAAGAACGGGTAATATTCAGTATTGTACCATCGTGACCATGGAGGAGTCGTACCTGGAACCTGGCGTACTCTGGGTGGGCACCGATGATGGCAAAGTCTGGGTAACCCAGAACGATGGTAAAGATTGGACTGATGTCACCGACAATATCCCGGGCCATCCGGGTTACTGGGTCAGCCGCGTAGAACCATCACATTTTGATAGTGGCACAGCTTATGTGACCATCACCGGATACCGGAACGATGATTTCAAGCCATTCATCTGGAAAACCACCGATTACGGAAAAAGCTGGGAATCTCTCGCCAGCGGCTTGCCGGATGAGCCGATCTGCGTGATCCGCGAGCACTACAGAACTCCCGATCTACTTTTTATCGGAACCACGAAGCAGGTGCATGCATCCTTTGATGGCGGTCGTAACTGGCAGTCGCTCAGAGGCAATATGCCTTATGTCGCCTGTGAGGACCTGAAAATTCATCCAAGAGAAAATGATCTGATTGTGGCCACCCACGGCAGAAGCCTCTGGATTGCCGATATCAGCTGGGTTGAACAGCTCACCTCAGGCCTGGGCAACCAACAGGCCTATCTTTTCCAGCCAAAAAATCGGGTACAGTGGAAACGTCTGGCCGAGAATCACAGCTCCTCCAGCAATTTTTCAGGGGAGAGCGAAGCAGCAGGTGTACCCATTCGGTTTTATCTCAAAGATAGTGATAGTGAAGTAGTTATCAGCATATTTGATGGCCCCAGACTGATTCACGAAATGAAAGTGGAAGGGCAGGCTGGGTTAAACCAGGTGACCTGGAACTACCAGAAACGGGTTCGGGAGCGCACAGCAGAGGAGATGGAAGAATTACGTAAGCGGATGGAGCGCTTCCGCGGTGCCGGGCGAGCCGGTGGCGGCCGCGGTGTTAGCGAAATGAACTACATTATGACTCAGGCAGGTCCAGGTGATTACACGGTGAAGTTATCCGCTGGAGGCTCAGAATCGAAACGCCAGTTTACGGTAGCTCGGGATAGCTGGAGGTAGCCCCGAGGTTACATTTTTACACAAAAACATAAAGGACGAAGAGCAGAACAACGCTCTTCGTCCTTTTTTTTAACTTGCAGGCTCTAAACCACTCAAAACCATGTCCCTTAGACAAAGATCCGCGATCTTACTCCTGTTTTGCCTGTTGGGGATGCTCAATAGCCACCCGTCGCGCTGTTCGGAGGACCAAGACCCTGCCAAAGAGTTACGCCGGATCGACTCGCTATTAAACCTTACTGATCCGGCTACTAATCCGGATAGTGTTTTCGACCTGTTGCTGAAAGGAGCTGCCGTAGCTGCCAGAATCCCAAACCTCGATGTCACCACGGGTTACCTCAATCGGGTCGATGAGTTCAGCCTCTTTAAAGCCGACCCGGGCCGTCGGGGTAGAGCCTATCTCACGATTGCCGACTTACTCCTTGGAATCCGCCAGTATGATGAGTCCATGCAGTACTGTCAGCTGGCACTTCCGCTTCTTGACGAAGCACTTGACCTCCAGGGGAAGGCTAAGATATTGATAATCATGTATAACAATGCCCATCACACCACCGATCTGGTCGATAACAAGAATTACCTGGCCGAGGCAGGAGAAATCGCTAAACAGTTGAATGATTCAAGCTTGTTATGGGAGGTCCATTTTCATATCGGATTGGATTACTACCGAAACTCGGAGTTCCAGGAAGCCATCCGGAAATACGATGAAGCCCGCCAGTATATCCTAGATCAAAACAGCTCGGAAGCCCTATCCACTGCCATTCACCAACACCTCATCTATACCATTGTTGACAGTACCGAAGCAGCCGGGCGATTATCCGAATTTATCGTCCGCAGCGCTCAGGAAACCGGACAGGTTGTATTTCTGCGAAACGGATACCGGGGGCGGGCGTGGTACTATGCCAAGCATGGAATCAAGGACTCCGTTAATCACTACCTCGATTTAGCAGAGAAAAA
>JAAYIP010000305.1 GCA_012523435.1 Bacteroidales bacterium
CAGCGACACACCTGTCAACGCGACAAGGAGCATCAACCCGAAACGCTGTATAAAATGCCTTATCCCTGTCATATCGCTAATTCTCCTGATTATTGATCAACTTGAGTTTCTCATCTACCATGGTTATGATCCCATCATCCGTTTCCGTGTAAGTCTCCTTCAGAATCTCCAACGTTGCCCTGGCCTGAAAGAGATCTTCTTTGGTTACAAAGATATCCGACCAAAGAATATAAGCCCTTGCTAGCCAATAACGATGGGAAGTCCCTAACTCCAGGAAATTGAGGACCTCTTTTTCAGCCTCAGCTACGTTGCCCTTGCGGAACAAAATATCGGCCCTCAGGTATTTCGCTTCCGCGCCTTCAGCATTTTTTACATCCGATGCCACGCTTTCTAAAGTCTCAAAAGCAAGATCCATCTCCCCCGTCTCCACATAAGCTTTTCCCAACCTAAACGTTCCCTCACGCACCACTTCTACTGGTAAATTACTCATTGACAGGAGTGTAGTGGCTTCAGTGATCGTTCCAGCCAGATCACCCGTCAAATACAAGCAACGAACAAGGCCCATGCGGGCTGTTATCAAATCGGTATCCGACTGGGCTATTTCACTCAGTTGCCGATAATACTTCAGAGCCTTGTCAAATTCAGATTTCTCGTACAGAATTTCGGATGCCCGGATCAACGATTGCTCCGTGAAGTCGCTTGTTCCCCTGTTAATGATAAACTCATAGGAAGCCAGAGCTTCATCCATTTTGTTGGTTCTATAACTACAATCGGCTTTATAATAATGTGCTTGCACAATAAAATTCCCCTGAGGAAAACGGTTGATATACCTGGATAAACTCTCTGTTGCCCGATTACAATCTCCCTGCATGAACAGATTCTCAGCTGCCAGATAGACCAGACTATCCTGTCCGGCAACTGATACACTGGTGTTCTTCCCAATGGACTCCATATAGGCAAAGTAATCGTCCACCCGACTCTCATCCATGTGAATAGTCCGAATACCCGCCAGAGCACTGGATGCCTCCTGAGTATCCGGCCAGGTAGTCACAACCTTCTGATACATTTTTAACGCCTCACTGTTCCGGTTGGCATTATAATGTACCAACCCCAGCTGGAGGTAGGATTTTCTGACATAGGAACTGTTGGGATATTTCTCAATGATGGCATGGAAGGTTTGGATAGCCTCGGCAGGGTCATGCAGATCAATAAAGGCACGACCAATCTCGAATTCTGCATCATCGGTATATTGCGACTTAGGATATTCCCTGACCAGCCGCTTCAGGGTCTCAATTTTGGCAGTCAGCTGCTGCAGCAATCCTTGCGAAAAGCCCTTTTGAAACATGGCATAGGGAGTTTCATCTGTTCGATAGGTGGTTGCTATATCATACTGAGCAATGGCTTGTTGATAATTCCTTTTCATGAAATAACTGTCACCCATGCGATTAAACGCATCTGCCAGGAGCTTCTCTTCCTGTCCGGGAGTCTGCGTAAATCGGTGAAAAAAGGTTATAGCCCGGTCGTAGCCGGCTCCAGTGTCCTGACTGAACCATGAATAAGCGATTCCATATAAGGCGCGTCCATATTCAGGTAAAGCCCTCACCGATGGCTCGTTAAGGAACTTCTCGAAAGCAGCAATTGCCCTTGGGTATCCTTTGAGGTTATACCAGGCTTCACCCTGCCAGTAAAAACAGAGAGCCCGGGTGCTCCGATCATAACTTCCATACTCAAGTGAACGGTCAAACAGATCAATTGCCTCTCTATACTTCAGATTATTAAACAATTCCAAAGCTCGCAAATAGGCAATACGTTGATAGGTGCGGCGCACTTCAACGCTTTTTGAAGGCATCTGATCCATAATTTCCAGAGCCTCCTGATAGTTCCTTGAGCTAGCCAATATTCCAACCATCTGTTCAAAAGCTTCTCCACGATTTTTGGACTCCGGAAAAGCTTCCAGAAACTCTTTAAAAGAGAGCAAGGCCTCATTTGGCAGCGATAACTCAGCACTCAGCTTGGCATAACTAAAAAGAGCCTGCTCCCTGATTCCCGCATCAAAACGCAAAGAGGCGGCTTTGCTCAACGCAGAGCGCGCCCTCATCTTATCATCCAAACGAATCAGAACCGTCCCAAGGAGGTGATTAGCCGACTGAGCTAGCTGATCCTCCCCACTACTAGCTAGTTCCAACTCCGAAACGGCTTCTTTGAGCTGATCAGTCTTGAAATAGCTATAACCTAAGGCATAATGCTCAGATAAAGTCATCGCTCGGGTTCCCCTGCGATATCGTTCAAAATAAGGTACAGCTTCGGCATAACGGCCCATTCTGAAATAAGAATCACCTAATATCCTGGACATCTCGGTTTGCTGCTCCGAGGTGCCCCCATCCACCAACCCGTAAGCTAGAGTGATAGCCTCCTCCCAGTTGCCGTTCAGATAGTGAATCTGTGCCATATTGTAGCGAGCCGACTCACCAAACTCTTTATTATCAACAAGTTCTCCAAATCCTCTCAGAGCAGTATCATACTCCTGATTCATGTATAGGGCGTAATGATAATAATAACGAGCAGCATCCTGATAAGCTCCCGGCTCCGATTGAACCTGAGCAAACCAAGTCGAGGCCTCGGTAAAATCCTTTTGATCAAAGAGACAATACCCGTTAAAGAAATTAAACTCCTGGACCAGGTCACGACTCAGGGTAGCGGGTTTGACTTGTTGAAACCAGCGCATCGCACGCCGATATTTCTTTTCCTGGAATAGGAGCTTACCCATTTCAAAACGAGCAAGATTGGCTTTCGGACTCTCGGGGTTGTCTTTCACAAAGCGCTCAACCAATGCCTCTCCGCTGTTTTGATTGAGACGAATAGCACACATGGCCTGATAAAAGGCCGCATCACCCCTAGAGGTAGCTTCAAGACCGGCCGTGCGGTTGAGATAGGAAGTAAACCTGACCTTGGCTGCACCATATTGCTTCAAATGATATAATTCGATTCCCTCTTTTAAATCGAGATCCGCATCCCGGTAAATGGCCGTTTGCTGTGCACTTAGGTTAACCGTTATCAGCAAAAAAAGGAGGGAGCAGAGAAAAAACAAGCTTTTTCGATTCATGCGATCTGACCTTTCATCCTTGGACTATAACTAAAATTCCCGTCTTTTATTTTTACTTTAGCAAAGATAACCGGGACGAGGGTGACTACCCTGTGCCGGTTTAGCATATAAATTAACAAAATAAGGTTGAAAAGACCGCAAGAGGGTATGGAACCGGTTATAGATTTACGACATGCTTCGGTTTATCAGCAGTTCAACCTGGTGCTTGATAATGTAACCCTGACCATTAATCCGGGTGAACTGGTCTATTTGATTGGAAAGGTAGGAACAGGTAAAACGAGCCTGTTGAAAACACTCTATGCCGAATTGCCTCTGAGAGATGGATTCGGCAAAATCGCCGGATTCGACCTGAAAGGAATAAAACCTCGCGATATTCCCAGGCTCCGGCGGAAAATCGGCATGGTTTTCCAAGATTTTCAGCTGCTGGAGGATCGTAACGTGTATCAAAACCTGGCTTTCGTTCTCCGAGCCACCGGCTGGAAAGATAAAGGTGATATTAAACGCCGGGTGCATGATGTTTTGGATACGGTTGATCTGCATTACAAAGAAGATAAATACCCACACCAACTCTCAGGTGGAGAACAACAACGCGTAGTGATCGCCAGAGCCCTTCTGAACGATCCTGAAATTATCCTGGCGGATGAACCAACCGGCAACCTGGATCCCGATACCGGCGAAGAATTGATGAGATTGCTGATAACAATCAGCCAAACTGGTCGCCCGGTTCTCATGGCTACCCACGCCTACAACATGATCAAAAAATTCCCGTTCCGGACAGTCAGATGTGAAAACGGCCGACTTGACCCTGTGGAACTAACTCAGGATTATTTTGATTTTGAGAAGGTTATGCTAACTTAGCTCCCAATAATCGTCGTGACCAATTCCAGTTCCTGATTTTCCCAGGTATAGTTTGGTGCCGCTTTTAAAGCATTATCGTGCCAGAGCTCCATCTGTTCAGGCTGGTTCAACATGGATCTTACCGTTTCGGCCAAATACTGGGGATCAAAGCGATTAACCAAAACGCCGCAGTTAACCTTTCTGATAATTGCACCACTCTCCGGCAAATCAGAGGCTAGAACAGGTAACCCAGCATGGAGATAATCAAACAACTTGTTCGGAAGGGAATAATGGTAGTTTAACCCGATATCCTGCTCCAAGCTGATGCCCAGCACGGCCTGCCGGGTGTACCAGGCCAGATCGACAAAAGGAACCCTGCCGGAAAAATAGACCCGGTCGGTTATTTTAAGCGTGTCTACCAATCCCTTTAATTTATCAAGTATA
>JAAYIP010000050.1 GCA_012523435.1 Bacteroidales bacterium
AGCCCGCCAGCGCCGATGGTACTGCATTAACGTGTGGGAGAGTAGGTCGCCGCCGACTTTTTAAAAAAGCCCCGATTCATCCGAGTCGGGGCTTTTTGTATATTTACTCACTATGAAACGGCTCCACGTAATCCTAATTCTTCTCGCGCTGATCCCCGCCAGAGCCAACGCCCAAATAGCTATCCCCCTGGTTAATGCCGAATTATTGGATGTCTGGACTGGTACCAGAAAAGCCTATAACCCAGATACCACCGCCGCTGGCAGCCAACAGCATCACCCGCTCTATGATTCAAAAACTGAATCCTGGACCGAGCTGGGAAATACCGGACTGCCAGCTATCCCTAATCACTACCAGCCATTGACTCACTCTCTGAACCCCATTATGTTCAACGGATATTCTTCCTATAATCCAACCCCAGGCAAACTGCTCTTCCTCAATCAGAACAAGCCGTTCTCGATCGTAAATTATAATACGGGGGGCAATAGCGATAAAAACGGACAAACAATCAACGCACTGTTCGGGAGAAACCTCAAAAATGCCGGAAATCTTACCTTCTTAGCCCGGTATGTGAATTCAGATGGTCACTTTCAAAACCAACAAAGCGTCCATTCAATCATCCGCGTAAACTACCGACTGGAACGCCCCAACTATCATCTCTATCTCGGCGCCTCCAGAACTGGTTTTAAAGCCGGCGAAAACGGCGGAATCCAAAATGATCAGGAACTGGCAGGAATGAGTAGTGCCCCATTCCTCACAGTGAATCTTGATAAAGCTACTTCAACAACATCAATATGGGAATTGACTGGGGTGCAAGTTTTTGATTTTCGCTATCCAAATCCCGCGCCGCTGGACTCTCTTAATGAAGAACTGACCGATACCATCATCCCCGCAGAAAAGACCGGAAACAGAATCCTTCATCGCTTCTCTTTGACCAGCATAAATCGCCACTTCAACGACCCAAACCCATTAGCTGCATTCTATCCGAATATCTTCCTCGACTCAACCCAGACTGCCGATTCAGTGCGCTTTTCTGCCCTGCGAAATGAGCTCCTGTTTCAAACAGATTCTCTCCGGATCCTAGGACTCCCTTTCAGGGCAGAGGTTGGAATCACTCCTGATTTTTTTCGATATGCTTTTGCCGATACTGCCCGGATTGGCTATAACTTAGGAGTGATGACAAACCTGAACTGGTCAGGACCCCAAAACCAAATTGCCGTCTCCGGTCGGGCTACCATCGTTGGTTATGCCGCTGGCGATTTCTGCTTTCAGGCCTCCTACCTGAAACATACCCCTGATATCCCCCAAAGTCCGGTTCTTAAGACAACCATTGAAGTCAAAGGAGTTACCCCGGATCCTCTTTCTAAGCACTATATTTCTAATCATTTCCAGTGGGAACAAGAGTTAGCGCGGCAATTTGAGGCTGGGCTTGCACTGGATTTCGACCTTCCCCGGCACAAGCTGACAAATCGCCTGGAATTGTTCGTAAACCATGGCTGGATTTACTTCGGCCGGTCTGGCGTCCCGAAGCAGCTTGACCGGTGGAATGGGGTGGTCAGCCTCTCTTCGTCAAAAAAGTGTCGTTGGGGACCACTAAATCTGAATATCAGGGGTACTGCTCAGTATAGCACCAGTAAGGAACTTCCTCTGCCTCTGTTTGTTGCAGGGACAAATGTCTTTATGCATCATGATATCTATTTTAAAAGTACTGGTGGTTTGCTTGAGTTAGAATATGGTTTCGATGCCCGGTATACCAGCTCTTTCTATGGGTATGGTTTTATGCCCGCTACCGGGATATTTTTTGTTCAGGACCAGACAAAGATTGGGAACTATCCTTATTTGGATGCGTTTGCTTTGATCAAGGTCAAGCGTACCCGTATTTTTGTCCAGTATTGTCATTCGCTTGCTGGCATGATGCCTGAAGTATCCTTCGGTGCTGTCCATTATCCTTTCATGAGACCTCATCTGAAATATGGTATCTATTGGCATTTCTATGATTAAGGAGATAGCCAAGCTGTTAATGGATGCCATGGCTGTAGGGCTTCCCGGGCGTTCTGCGCAGGTCCGCATGGCTCCTTCACTCCGCCCGCCGGGTGAATCCCATTTCGATGGTTCATCCTTTAAGCCGAGTGGCGTGCTCATCCTATTGTTCCCAGGCCGGGATGGGGTTTCAACCATATTCATTGAGAGGAGCAAGCAGGGACCGCATGGAGGACAGGTTTCTCTCCCAGGCGGTAAACAGGAGCCCGGAGATGCCGACCTTGTTCATACTGCTATCCGTGAGTCGGTCGAGGAGATCGGGATTGATCGCAATGAGTTGAATATCATTGGAAAACTAACACCTCTGTATGTCCCACATAGTAATTACTGTATCCAGCCGATCATAGCATGGACGGAACGGGAGCCGGTATTCCGGATAAACCACGACGAGGTAGAGGAACTGGTTGTTGTTTCGATTGATCAGCTGTTTCGCCCAGAGAACAGAAAAACCATGGTTCTTAATCAAAATGGCACTGAAATCACAGCTCCCTTCTATGATGCATCAGGTCATTGCGTTTGGGGTGCAACAGCCATGATTATCAGTGAATTAGAGGATATTTTTACTTCCTGTATTTCCGAATAAAATCTTCCACTTCAGGAACTCCTCCCTGGTATACCAGGTATCCATTGTAGGGTTCCCGGCCAGTGATCTCCTCATTGACAGGTGCCAGCATGATTCGCTTAACCTCTTCCAGATCTGAGGTTTGTCCTAATGCCCAGCCTAGTTTAATGTAGGCGGCTTCCGGGAGCATATTTTCCAGCGGAACGACGCCCATTGCCATTAGATCGCGGCCGGTATCATAAACGTACATATGAACGTAACCCCACAAGGTCTGAACCGTCATGAAGATTGCCACACCTTTGGCTATGGCTCGTTGGATGGCGGGATAGAGCTCTTTATTGACATGACCCAGTCCGGTTCCGATAATGATGATTCCTTTATATCCAAGATCAGTGAGGGCGTCAATGGTATCGGGGTGCATGTGGGGATAGAAATAGATCATGGAGACTCGATCTTCGAAGAAGGGATAAATCTGAACCGACCGGTCTTTGCGGCGGTGGTTATATAGCTTCTTGATTGGCTTCACCTCGCCGCGCTTGACTGTTGCCAGTGGTGTATCGCCGATGGTGCGGAAGGTAGATCGATAGGAGGAGTGCATTTTCCGTACTCTGGTTCCGCGGTGCAGAAATCCATATTCATCAGAGGTGGGTCCGAACATGCAGACCATCACTTCGGCGATATCGCCGTGGCCGGCTGCATAGCAGGCATGCATCAGATTTAGCGCGGCATCGGAGGAGGGGCGGTCGGAGGAGCGTTGGGATCCGACTAACACGATAGGAACTGGCGAATGTTGAACCATGAAAGAGAGTGCGGCGGCGGTATGGTGTAACGTATCAGTCCCGTGGCCGATAACAATTCCATCAACACCGGCCTCAATTTCCTTCCGGATAGCATAAGCTAGTGCGATGTATTGCTCCGGCCCCATGTTTTCACTGAAAACGGCAAAAACCTTCTCCGTCGAGAGGTTACAGATCTCTGCCAGCTCAGGGACTGCACCATAAAGCTCCCCTGGTGAAAATGCCGGAATGACGGCCCCGGTACGGTAATCCAGGCGACTGGCTATAGTGCCTCCAGTACCTATTAGCTTAACTCTCGGGAGGTTCGGTGTTACCGGAAACTCCTTTTCCGGAATCTTATAGTTGGCTTTAAAATAGCTGACCTCTTTCATCGAACGGATCGTGCTGGTGGTAATCCCGATATTATACCCGGTCTCAATCTTGATGACAATGTGCTTGTCATCATCGTTTTCAGCCCTAGGAAGAACTGTTCCCTTGAAGGAACCACGTGTAGTATCAAATTCAGCAACACCCCAGACCCGCACATTAAACTTTTTTAAAATTTGAAGCGCTTCCCCTTTATAACCTTGAAAAAAATCTTCGTTCATAACCAATAATTATCTTATCAATCGACAATCTCTTTCTCTATCAGCTTGGAAATTAGTGAGCTATATTCGCTAAGCGGGATATTACCCATAGCTTGTCGGCGAACCTGTCCCATGAGCCAATGAAGAACCACATTTGGATCATCATTCTTTCTGATTTCGCGAAACTTACCAACAAGGAATCCTACTGGAGCGAGGAGTTCTTCTCTGGATCTTTTTTTGAACTTGAGGCTGGTCAGGATGCTATCGAAGTCCATTTTAGGGTTTTGCATCATGATTGTAACCATAGGCTTAGCAATGGCTGTATCCAGCTGATTTTTGTTGATAAAGTTAAACAGTGCGGCAATTTTTTGATAATTGAAATCGGAGTGTTTTCTAATTTTCCCTTCCAGGTGTTTCAGTGTGTGTCCCAGAAATGTGCTGATTAGTTTAGGAGGATAGTTGTTATCGGCAGAAATTTTTTCAATTAGGGGTACCAGATTTTTTCGCAGCAGGTAGTTCCAGGTATCGCTCGGGATTCCCCAGGTTTGCATCTGTTGGATTCGTTGGCTAACGGGTACCGGCATTTTTTTGCGGAGTTTTTGGATATACTCTTCTGGCAGGGGTATTGGGGCTGAGTCGGTATCGGGGTACATGCGATCAGCTCCGGGCAGGACCCGCTCAAAAATTGTTGTGCCGTCGCTGAAAGCTTTTCTGGTTTCGCGCGGAACCATTTCAAAGGCGATGAGGCAGCGTTCTTGGATGGTTTCAATAGCTGTCTTTATATCCTCTGCTGGTCCCCAGAATACAATCTGTGCATCTTCATTTGTTGAACCGAGCAGTTGTTTGATGGGTTCAAAATCAAATGGATCATTGCAGGGGTCAGGTTGTTCTGAAAAAATCATGTTTGGTTTTTCCAGACAGGCAATCACCTTCAGTCGGTCGGTTATCTCATCGGCAAAGCATTTCCCTGGTTGGGTGAAATGGGAGAGGATTCCTTTGAAGGATGGAAGATTGGCGGCATAAGCTTCGAATCCTTCCTGTCTGATATTCTGGATTGTTTGGCAGGTTGTGTTGAGTTTTTCCAGATCCAGCCGGATTGTTTTTATATGCCAATTCTCTTGCCAGGAGGGTATCCGTTCGTTCAAGAGGGTACGGATTCTCAGGAGGGCTGTTTGCCGGAATGCCTCGTTATGGCTGAGCAGCGGTATCCATTTGGTGTGGGCTACTCCTTTGATTTCAACGCGATCACCACCGCGGCAGCTCACATTGACATCTTGGCGTGCGGCTCCCATTCCGGTTCGTACCTTACCGGTACTCCGGTTGAGAAAGCGGATATAGTCACAGGCTTCATGCAGTTCATGCGGTGTCAGGCAGTCGGGGTGGGTGACCGTTTCAATCAGCGGCATTCCCAGGCGGTCGGTTTTGTAGATTCTTTTGTGGCCAATGTCGGATATCTCGCGGCAAGAATCTTCTTCTATGCTAAGTTGCAGGAGCCTGACTTTTTTATTTGACAGGCTGATCTCACCCTCGACACCCAGGATGGCGGTTCGCTGAAATCCTGTTGGGATACTGCCATCGAGGTACTGTTTCCTGGTAATGTGTACTTCACCTACGATATTCAGGTTTGACAGGAGGGAGATTTCCAGGGCGTACTCCAATGCTTCTCGGTTGATTTTAAACGGGGGTGTGTCGTCGATGTCGTAGGTGCACGCATTGATATTATTGATTCGGTAGGTGATCTCCTTTCTGGTTTTGAATTCCATGAGGGCAGTGCCGTCGTATTCGCCCATCTCACTAAGTGTTGGGCGCATATGACGGATCAGCTCGCCATCGTAATCCTGATCACCCAGAAGAATTCCGGCAGGGCACCGGCAAAAGAGCTTTTCACGGGTGTTCAGTTGCTGGTGGACTTCTAGTCCTGACATGAACCCGATCCGTTTCCAATCCTCTTCGGTCGCCTCTTTCAGCAGAACGAAACCGATGGCTTTCATGGATTCCAGATAGTTGCGTTGGGGATCAAATTGTTTAGCCATTATTTCAACGTTTAGTCAAATTTCAGGGTTTTATCCGGGCTGATCCGTGAGATCATCCCGGAGGGAATGAGCAGCATGAGAATAGTCAGCAGCATTGTTCCTAGATTTATCAGGATAATATGTAGTGGATTGATAAAAATTGGTACTGAGTTGACAAAATAGGATTCCGGGTCTAACGGAATGACTTTCAAGTGCATCTGAAGCAGGGCGATGCCGATGCCGATGATATTTCCGATCAGCATTCCTTTCCCGGTGATATAGGCTGCCTGGTAGAGGAAGATTTTCACCATCGATTGGTTGTTGGTACCGAGGGCTTTCAGTGTCCCGATCATCCTGACCCGGTCGAGAATGATGATTAGAAGCCCAGAAACCATATTGAAGCCAGCGATCAGAGTCATAAGAGTGAGAATGACCCAGACGTTAGTATCGGTGAGACTAAGAAAATCAAAGAATCCGGGAGCAAGTTGGCGGATGGTTCTCACCTGGACTAGGTTTTCGGTTTTGATGGTGATGCCGTCGGCAATCTCTTGGATGGTCTGCGCTGTGCGATCTGCCTGTAATGGTTTTTTTATCCTGATTTCGTATCCACTCACCTGGTTTTCAGTCCAGTTGTTAATTTCTTGGATATGAGTCTGGTGGCATAGGACGAACAGCCGGTCATACTCTTCCAGGCCAGTATTATAGATTCCGCTAATGATAAATGGCCTCATTCTCAGGGGTTCCTGAACGAAGTAAGTGGGGAGTTTCATTCCAGGCTCAAGCCGGAGGAGGTTGGCTAGTGATTGTGAGACCAGCACATCGAGGGAGTCGGGCTGATCCAGTCGAGGTAGTCTGCCGGCCACCAAGTTGGAAGCGTAGAACTCTAAACTAGCCAGATCTTCAACGCCTTTGAGGACAATACCTTGTAGCTCTTTCCCTGACTTGATGATACCCGGTTTAGTAGAGAAGGCATGGATATTGATGACTTCATTCAACTGGGCGATTTTCCCGACAAGCTCATCGGAGCGGAAGATGGGTTCTGTCTCGTACGAGTTATTCGTATCCAGGTTACTGATCTGGATATGGGAGCCAAAACCGGAAAGTTTTTCCTTGATTTCCCGCTTAAAGCCAGTGAGTACCGAAATGGCGATAATCATCACTGACAGGCTAAGTGCGATGGCAGCGACGGAGATGTTGACCAGAGCCTGTGCGCCACTTTTCCCACCTGATTTGGAGGAGATGATTCTTTTTGCGATGAAAATTTCGAAATTCACAGGCGAAACCTGATTTGGAACAAATGTACCAATTATGAAGCGAAGTTATCTGGGTTCTTTTTTGATCTTGGCCAGTTTATTACTGATTCAGGGATTATTCTTGCAAGAGGTTATGGCACAAGCGTTTCCGTTCCTTAAAAGTGGCAAGGTTATTTGTGGAGCAGAGCGAACGAAGGATTATTTCCCAAAGATTGAGGGTTTACGTGTTGGTGTGGTGGCCAATCCGGGGTCGAGGGTTGGGTTTGTTCATCTGGTTGACACGTTGTTGGCATCGGGGATTGATGTGTGCAAGGTTTTTGCTCCGGAGCATGGTTTCCGTGGGGAGGCGGAAGCTGGCGAGCTGATTCGTGGGGGCAAGGATGAAAAAACAGGATTGCCGGTGATATCCTTGTACGGCAATCATCGCAAGCCTACACCTGAAGATTTAGCAGGATTGGATTTAGTCCTTTTTGATCTCCAGGATGTTGGGGTTCGTTTCTACACGTACATTTCAACCTTGCATTATGTGATGGAAGCTTGTGCCGACGAGGGAATCCCGTTGATGTTGACTGATCGTCCCAATCCGAATGGTTTTTATATTGATGGACCGGTGTTGGATCCGGAATTTTCTTCTTTTGTAGGGATGCATTCTGTTCCGGTAGTTTATGGGATGACTATTGGGGAGTATGCTCAGATGATCGTTGGGGAGGGGTGGTTGCCGGATAGCCTGATCTGTCGGCTGACGGTAGTGCCCTGTTTGGGTTACGATCATGAGACGGAGTATGTAGTACCGGTGAAGCCATCACCAAACTTGCCTAACCAGACGTCAATTTATTTATATCCATCGCTCTGTCTTTTCGAGGGAACGACTGTCAGCTTGGGACGAGGTACTCCGTTTCCGTTTCAGGTTTATGGTCATCCTGCGCTTAGCGGATCTTTCAGCTTCACTCCGGAATCTATTCCAGGCGTTAGTGCTAATCCTCCACATTTAGATAACGAGTGTTTTGGGCAAGATTTGCGGGTTGTCGGGCTTGAGCGGTTACAAGAACAGAAAGGGCTTGTATTGGATTGGTTAATTGATAGTTACGAAAATCTGAAGGGTCAATCAGATTTTTTCATCAGTTATTTTAACACCTTAGCCGGAACCGACAGGCTCCAGGATCAGATTATCCGGGGTCTGTCGGTTTCGGAGATAAGGAAGAGCTGGCAACCCGAACTAGATGAGTTCAGGGAGATTCGTAAGAAATACCTGTTGTATCCTGATTTTCGCTAAACAGAGGTGGTAGCTATTGACTATTTCCGCCCGGGATAGACTGATAGGGCAATACGCAGGCACTCCAAAGCATTTTTAAGATCTTCGAGTTTCAGGACATAAGCGATCCTGACCTCATCTTTTCCGAGGCCGGGGGTAGCGTAGAATCCGGAAGCCGGGGCCAGCATCACGGTTTGATTTTCGTGCGAAAAATCGGTGAGCAGCCATTTGGCGAACTTTTCGGTATCGTCGACCGGGAGTCTGACTGTTGTATAGAAGGCGCCTTTAGGTTTTGGGCAGAGGACTCCGGGGATTGAGTTCAGGCCATCGACCAGGTAGTTACGGCGTCCGATATATTCGGTAACCACTTCATCGAAATAGGTTGCCGGGGTTTCGAGAGCGGCTTCGGCAGCGATTTGACCAAGACCTGGAGGGCTGAGTCGAGCTTGGGCGAATTTCATGGCCGAGGTCATCAGTTCTTGGTTGCGTGACACGATTGCTCCAATGCGGATACCGCAGGCGCTAAACCGTTTCGAAACTGAGTCGAATAGAACAGTGTGATTTTCAAGTCCTTCGAGGCTTAGGACTGAATGGTGTGTGGCGCCATCATAGCAGAATTCACGGTAAACCTCATCAGAAAAGAGGTAAAGGTTATGTTTCAGCACGATGGTCCGCAGTTTTTCAAGCTCTTCTTTCGAATAGAGGTATCCGGTCGGATTGTTAGGGTTGCAAATCAGGATCCCTTTTGTCCGGGGAGTTATGAGTTTTTCGAAGGCCTCGATTGGAGGGAGTGCAAATCCGTCTTCGATACGGGAAGTTACCGGAACCACTTTGATTCCAGCTGCTACCGCAAAGCCGTTGTAATTAGCATAGAAAGGCTCTGGAATGATGAGTTCATCACCTGGGTCCATGGTGGACATCAGGGTGAAGAGGATAGCTTCGGAACCACCTGTGGTGACAATGATCTGAGAATAATCTACATTAATACCAAATCCTTGGTAAAATGAGGCCAGTTTACGTCGGTATGATTCATAACCGGCTGAATGGGAGTACTCCAGGACTGTTTTATCCAGATTTCGGATGGCATCGATGGCCACTTGGGGAGTCCGGATATCGGGCTGACCAATGTTTAGGTGATAAACCTTCCTTCCTTCCTTTTTGGCTGTTTCCGAGAAGGGAACCAGTTTTCGGATGGGTGAAGGGGGCATTTCAATCCCCCGTTTACTAAGAATAGGCATAATGAGTGTTTTAAGTTTTTATTTAATCCGGACAGCCTGCCCCTCTTTTGTATTCTTCGTAGCAGCAGCTTTGCCGGTTTCTGTCAAGCCAGTTTTGTAAAGCTCTTTTTTCTTCTGTTTGGCTGGTGGAAGGCCTGAGTCAGAGCCTGATGATCCTGTTTTCCCAGTGCTTGCCCCGACCTGGATAGGGTGATCCGTGTTGTTGGTTACGTTTTGACCTTTTTTGCCGCCGGGTCTTGGGCCAACCTTACCTAGAACACTGATACGGATTGGCGAATTATTAGCGTTGGAATACACAACGATGGTTTTATTGAACGTCCCGGGCAGTTTGGTGTTATAGACTACTTTGATAGCACCCTGTTCACCTGGCTCAATCGGCTCTTTGGGCCATGTTGGCACCGTGCAGCCGCAGGTGGAGGTGACATTGGTGATCACTAAAGGTTTAGATCCCTTGTTTGTGAAAACAAAATCAACAGATCCTTCTGCGTCATACACAATGGATCCAAAATCATGCTTTGTTTCACCGTTGACGGTTTTCTCGAACACCATTTCATCCTTCTCTTTCTTCGCCTGAGCGAAGATATTCCCGGCTATCAGGATCATTCCCAGGGTTATCAGAAGTATCCTATTCATAATCAAAAAGTTTATTTTAAAACAATCTGCAAAATTACAACAAACACAAGAATAACGCCAGCTTTAAATGATTATTTTATCGGGGATTGTTGCTACTTTTACGTCAATTTTCGTCAGTCAGGCGGTAATTTATAATTTATTTTAAATGAGCACCATAGAAATCCCTACCAAGTATGATCCTTCCAAAACGGAGGATAAATGGTATGCCTACTGGATGGAGCATGAATTTTTTCGCTCGGTTCCTGATGAGCGGGAGCCTTACACCATTGTGATTCCGCCTCCCAATGTGACGGGGGTATTACATATGGGGCATATGTTGAATAACACCATTCAGGATATTTTGGTCAGGAGGGCTCGCATGAAGGGGAAGAATGCCTGTTGGCTGCCGGGGACTGATCATGCTTCCATTGCAACGGAGGCGAGGGTAGTGGCTAAGCTCAGGGAGCAGGGGATTAAAAAATCCGACCTTTCGAGGGAGGAGTTTATGGAGCACGCCTGGGAATGGACGCACAAGCACGGTGGGATCATTCTGGAGCAGCTGAAAAAGCTAGGGGCATCGTGTGATTGGGACCGGACCTGTTTCACGATGGATCCAGCTCTATCGGAGAGTGTGATCGCGGTGTTTGTCGATTTGTATCGCAGTGGTTATATCTACCGGGGGATCAGGATGGTAAACTGGGATCCCCAAGCCAAAACAGCCATCTCTGATGAGGAGGTGAACTATAAAGAAGTTAATTCGAAGCTCTATTATGTCAGATATTCGATTGTTGGTCGGGAGGGTGACTATGTAACCATTGCCACTACCAGGCCAGAGACTATTCTGGGAGATACTGCTGTCTGTGTTAATCCTGCTGATCCTCGATATGAGCATTTGAAGGGATGCCATGTTGTTGTGCCCATGGTTAACCGTGAGGTTCCTGTGATTTTTGATCCTTACGTAGATATGGAATTTGGTACCGGAGCTTTGAAAATCACTCCGGCTCATGATGAGAATGATTACCGCATTGGCCTTGACCACCAGTTGGAGATCATTGATATTTTTAATGATGACGGCACGTTGAGTGAAAAAGCCGGCCTTTTTATCGGGATTGACCGATTCAAAGCACGGAAACTGGCGGTTGAGTTGCTGGAGAAGGAAGGTTTCCTTGTGAAGGTAGAGGATTATCGTAATAAGGTTGGTTATTCGGAACGTACCGATGCGGTGATCGAGCCGAAATTATCGCGCCAGTGGTTTATGCGGATGCAAGAGCTGGCCGGCCCGGCCCTTGATTGTGTCATGAATGATGACGTTCAGCTCATCCCCGCCAAGTTTAAAAATACTTACCGTCATTGGATGGAGAACATCAAAGACTGGTGCATTTCGCGTCAGCTATGGTGGGGCCACCGGATTCCGGCTTGGTATCTTCCTGATGGACAGGTGGTGGTTTCCTTTAATGAGGAACTGGCTTTGGCGGAAGCCAGAGAAATAACCGGTAATGAAGGATTGCTCCTTGACGATCTCACGCAGGATGAGGATGTGCTTGATACCTGGTTTTCCTCCTGGTTATGGCCAATTTCGGTCTTTGATGGAATCCGGAATCCCGATAATCCTGATATCAAGTATTATTATCCTACCAATGATCTGATCACTGCTCCGGAGATTCTGTTCTTCTGGGTTGCCCGGATGATCATTGCGGGGCACGAATTTATGGGAGAGAAGCCGTTCCGTAATGTTTACCTTACTGGGATTGTTCGAGATGGTCAGCGCCGGAAGATGTCGAAATCGCTCGGGAACTCTCCTGAACCGCTTGAGCTGATAGCCAAATACGGAGCGGATGGAGTCAGGGTAGGGATGCTGCTCTGTTCACCCGCAGGGAATGATCTCTTGTTTGACAACTCACTCACTGAGCAGGGGCGGAATTTTGGCAATAAGATCTGGAACGCCTTCAGGCTGGTGTCGGGGTGGAGAGTGGATCCAAAACGGGAGCAGCCCGAAACCTCAAAACTGGCTGCAAGCCTGTTTTCTGCCCGATTAAATCAGGACATATCGATTCTTGAGGATCATTTCGGGAAATATCGCTTGTCTGATGCTTTGATGACCGTTTACAAGCTCTTCTGGGATGATTTTTCGTCCTGGTATCTTGAAATGATCAAGCCAGGCTTTGGGGAGCCAGTTGATCCGATTACCATGGCCGAAGCAAAGAGTTTTTTCGAGAAAATGATGCTCCTGCTACATCCATTTATGCCGTTCATCACTGAGGAAATATGGCAACATATCGGAGAACGCAAACCCGGTGACTCGATCATGAAAGCGCAACTTCCTGATCCAAAGCCGGTTGATGAAGCATGGATTGTCCGTTACGACCAATTGAAAGAGGTGGCCGTATTCATCCGGTCGGTCAGAGCCGAGAAAAACATCTCCCCCAAAACAAGCCTTTCTCTTCATGTGGTTGCCCATCAAACCACTTATGACCCAACCCTAGATCCATTATTAATTAAGTTACTAAATATTAATAAGATAGCTATCAACGGCACGCAGCCTGAGGGGTGTTCTAGTCAGATTATCCGGTCGATCGAGTACTTTGTACCATTTGATCAGCCGGTGGATGTAGAAGAAGAGCTTGCCAGAATCAGGAAGGAGATTGACTACACCCGTGGATTTTTACAATCGGTAGAAAAAAAGCTGGCCAATGACCGATTTTTAAGTCATGCTTCTCCGCAAGTGGTTGATCTTGAGAAAAAGAAGTGGGCTGATGCCAACGCCAAACTGACGGCATTGACCGATACCCTGGAGCGGTTGTTAGGTGCTGAAGAGAGGTAGCTTGATTGAAGACTGAAGTTAATTAAAAAGATTGAAATGGATAATCCGTATTCTTACAGTTCGAACCCCTTAGAGCGTTATTTGGGGAAACCAGCGTCTGACTTTACGCGTCAGGACTTGCTCCGGTTTATTTCCGGCAATGAGATCAAGATGATGAACTTCCGTTATGTTGCAGAAGACGGGAAGCTCAAGGTGCTGAATTTTGTTTTGCACAGCCTGGAGTATGCTGATGCCGTGCTCTCCAGTGGTGAACGTGTTGATGGAAGCAGCCTCTTCTCGTACATTGAGGCCGGATCAAGTGATTTATATGTGGTTCCCCGTTATTCAACCGCCTTTTTAAATCCCTTCCAGGAGCGCCCGACGCTTGATCTTCTCTGCTCATTTTATACCAGTGAAGGTAAACCGCTGGAGACCGCACCGGAGTATATATTACGCAAAGCCAACCGACTTTTTACCGAGCGTACCGGCTATAAGTTCAAGGCGATGGGCGAACTGGAATATTATGTTCAGGGTGAAAAGAAAGAGATGTA
>JAAYIP010000051.1 GCA_012523435.1 Bacteroidales bacterium
AAAATGAGGAATTGGCCATCAACGCATTAAAATAGACGAATTTGCTATTAATACTAATATTGAGAAAGTCACCAACAACGCCGTCATTGATTCTGTAATCCAAACCCACATTAAAATAATCCATGGGTTTCTTATCATTAAACATATGTCCCTTAAAATTCAATTTGAAGAAAGGGTTAATTCCTTCGGAGGAAACCTGAAAAACCTGATAGGACCAGAACGGGTTGAATAATAGTAAGCCGTTGGTTTTAAACAGGCTTGGCTTCTTTTTGTGAGGTATTGAACTCATTGGACAGTACGCAGTTCTTACAAAGCGAAAGCCCTTATCAAGAACAGTTAATCCTGGTGGATAGGTGGTATCATTAACTATACTGTGATCGGAAGGGGCGTAGCCAAAAAAGTAACCATCCAGCGATTCTACCTCATCAAAGAACCATGATGTTTTTATTCGCTCCTGGAAATCTCCAAATAAAGAGTAAACAAAGAATGATTTTGAGGAGAGGTCATAAATCACCACTCTTTCCCCAATCTCATCAATACAATAGTCGCTTATTGCGGTGTATTCATCCGGACCTTTCCCTACCGTTTTTATCTGTTTAATAAGATCTCCCTCCATATCGAAAATCAATAAGCTGGCACTGGTGCGTTCCGTACAATATATCAGCCCGTTAAATAACTGTACTTTATCAAGCTGGCTGAAATAAGATTGCTGAGAGTCTTTAAAATAAATAAAATCAATTCGATCACTGATTTGCGATAACAGGATAACATCTTTTTTCTCTCCAATATCGAAAGAATAGACCTTCTCTTCATTACGAGAACTGCAAGAAGCAGTTGTAATTACTAGAGCAAGGACGCATAATTGTTTAAGGGGTAACATGATCGTTTCGAATTTTAAACTTAGCGATATAGGGATTTAAACAGCTTATATCGACACTCGATTCGGTTATCGGCAATTTGCCAGCCTCTTGGAGCAGATAAGGTTGAGTGTAGCAGTATATATATGAGCTATCTATAAATAACGGGGTGCAAACAGGAAAGCCTCCCAAATCATTTATGATGTTTGTGCCAAATGAATAATTAAATGGCTCTAAATTGATCAGATTAAAATGCAGTATACCACCTTTCGAATATGCGAAAGATAAGGCTGAACCTGAAGAGCAGAAAAAGTGTTTGCCTGTAATAAAGCCAATTTCTGTGGGCGGTTTGTGGACATAATTTTCAAAGGACCTAAAGAATTTTTCTGGGGGAGACCATTCCCCAAAATCCAGACTAACCATCGGGACTAATCCATTATCCGTTACCCGGAACAACGTATCTGTTGTCTGTAGACACAAAAAGATTCTGCTACCATATCCACACAATCCAGGTGAGTATGACATACTGCTATAAGAGGGATCTATCACATACAACTGATCGACAGTATTAGTAATGGGGTCATATGAGAATACCCCTTGTTTTAGAAGGACTTGATTTTCTGCAAAATTATCGCTATTAGGAGAGTAACAGATAATTGTTCCGTTTGAATTCGCTGCTATCTCATCGACAATAAGGTCAAACTTTTTCTCCATGAGAGGAAGTCCTTCTAAAGAATACCATATTAATTTCCGCGAAGATCGATCCAGGATCAAGATGGCGTTCTTTGTTTCATCGATAGTAAAATCTGTTATCCCTGTGTATTCAAATGGCCCATGCCCAATATTGTGGATCAATCCAATAAGTTTACCTTGGTGGTTAAGGATGAGTAGTTTCTTCGATTTGGAGACATCCGCAACAATAATATTTTCTTTATAGACTAATAAAAGTTCAATTTCACTAACAAGGTTGCCATATTTAGCTTCAATAGGAATAAGCTCACACGAGGATACGCTTTGTGATATATTAAGTGGTTGAGTTTTTTTTTGCACTGTGATTCGTAAAACGTCCTGTTTCTGATCAACTTTGCATGAGCCGATATTAAGGCCAAGGAGAATCAAAAGCAGTACGCAGGGAACAGAATTATTCAAAAGTTTACAAGTCATCTTCATAACAGGACTTGATAAACAGGTGGTGGACAATCGCTATGATAAGCTGATCCATTACAAATATTCGCATCAACACTGGCCACACAGCATTTGACATTTCTAGTCTCTTCCATCCAGAAACTACAAGGTATGCCAACGCCAATGTAATAAACATGCTCAACCCAGACTTTTATTGGAGCGTCTCCTTCAGTTGCATTGAGGTAGATCTTCCCTACTTCACTTTGGGCGTTAAAAGAAAACCCTGTGATAATCATTAAGGCTCCTGCGATTAGAAACTTTTTTATTTTCATGATTCTTGGAATTTGTGATTATTTCGGATGGTTGGCAAGTTCAGGGTCGGGCATGCCAGATGGCAATGTTAGTAATTACATACCCGACAATTCTTGAGGACATGAAAGTGTTCATAGGCTTTTAATTTTTAGTCAAACTTACTATTCACAACTCTTACAATGATATATCATTATATAACCGAAAAAGGAACCCCCCCCCCCTATTTTTTTTATGAGAATTCTTTAAGGGCTTGATAATCAGTTAAAAAATTTTGATGCTGACGATCTGGTATCCAGCCGGATGGTTATTGATCTCGCCCTCAGCCAATCGGTCCGCTGCCGATCACTTCTTCGCCATCATGCCAGGCAGCAAACTGGCCGCTGACGATAGCCCGCTGCGGCTGGTCGAAAAGAAGATACACTCCTTCTGACCGGCTGATCAGGGTAGCCTGCTTTAACTCCTGGCGATAGCGGATGCGAGCCAGGCAGCGCCACTCTTCTCCCTCCTCAACGGAACGGTCGGGCCTGATCCAGTGCGTTTCATTCCGCCTGACTAACAGTGCCCGCTTAAAGAGCAGAGGGTGGTCTTTCCCCTGACCAACATAGATGAGGTTCCGATCAACATCGGTGGACAGGATAAAGAGCGGTTCGGCTTTCCCACCGATGTTGAGGCCTTTGCGCTGCCCAATGGTATAAAAATGAGCACCCTGATGGGTTCCAACTACCTCACCCATAGAGGGATCCAGCTGCCAGGGACGGGCCAGGGATGCCAGGTCGGCCGATGATTCGTCAAGAGTAATACCCTTCGGAATCTCGATGATCTCCCCCGGTCGGGCAGAGAGCTTCTGCTGCAGGAAAGTGGGTAAATCTACTTTTCCGATAAAACAGATGCCCTGGGAGTCGCGCCGGGCAGCATTCGCTAATTTCTGTTGGGCAGCAATCTGCCTGACTTGAGGCTTGATCAGCTCCCCAAGGGGGAAGAGCGCCCGGCTCAGCTGCTCCTGATTGAGCTGACAGAGAAAATAACTCTGATCCTTGTTCCGGTCAACACCGGCAAGCAGACGATAAACCTTCCGTCCATCAACCTCCGCTTCTACAATCCGTGCATAATGGCCTGTGGCGATTCGATCGGCTCCAAGCTTGGTGGCTTCCCTGACAAAAGCATCAAATTTAATCTCCCGATTACAGAGGACATCTGGATTGGGTGTCCGGCCTGCCTCATATTCTCTGAAAAGATAATCAACTACCCGCTGTCGGTATTCTGCACTTAAATCAACTTCATGAAAGGGTATCCCGATCTTCTTGGCTACCATCTCGGCAAACAAAAGATCATCTTCGTAAGAACATCCGGCTGATTTTAAACCGGTGGTATCGGTCCAATTCCGCATGTAAAGACCTACCACATCATATCCCTGCTGCCGGAGCAACCAGGCGGCAACGGCCGAATCTACCCCGCCTGAAAGCCCTATGACTACCCGTTGTTTCATCACCACAAAGTTACAACTCCCTGAACCTCACCCACCGGTGTTCATCCAGGATTTGACCGTTCTTGATTACCGAGCGTTTATGAACCGCCTCCAGGCTAAAGCCACATTTCTCCAAAACCCGGGCGGATGGCCGGTTTGAAGCAAATAGATCAGCGTAAATTCTTTGGATATCAGGGTAATTATCAAAAAGATAGGTGGTTAGAAGCTGAACCGAGCGGGTCACTATTCCGTGCCCCCAGAACTCCTCCGATAGCCAGTATCCGATCTCTGCATTGATGCGGTACACATCAGGATGGAAATGAGCCCCGATTCCACCCACGGCCTCTCCATTTAACTCAATGGCTAATAATAGATTGTTTTCTTCTGCCAGAGCCATCTGCAACCATCCCTTCCCCGATTCCTCGTTGTAGGGATGCGGGAAAGCATCGCGCAGGTTGATCCAGATGTTGAAATTGTTTGCATGCTTAACCAGTGACGATAAATCCTCCATCCGCCAGGTCCGTAAAACCAGCGAAGAGTCTTCCTTTGATATCAGCCTGAGATCTTTCATTTTCTTATTCTATTCTGTTGCTGCGTGTTATTCCAGGTAGGTGTATCCGTAAAGACCAGAACGGTAGTTCGAGAGGAATTCCCGACCCTCCTCCGCAGTGATTGCGCCTGATTTCACCGACGAGGTGACCCAGGTTACGACAGTCCTGACCAGCTTTTTGGGGCTATACTGGACATATTCCAGCACCTCCGCCACCGATTCGCCATCAATGACCTGATCGATGGAGTAACCTTTGCTATCTACCGATACATGGACAGCGTTGGTGTCGCCAAACAAATTATGCAGATCGCCCAAAATCTCCTGGTACGCTCCTACCAAGAATACACCGATATAATAGGGCTCGCGGTGATTGAGCGAGTGAACCGGTATGTAATAGGAGAAATTGCGTGTCGAGATGAAATTGTCAATCTTCCCATCTGAGTCACAGGTAATATCCTGAATCGTGGCCTGTCGATCGGGCCGCTCATCCAGGCGATGGATGGGAATAATCGGAAAAATCTGGTCGATCGCCCACGAGTCAGGTAGCGACTGGAACAGAGAAAAATTGCAGAAGTACTTGTCGGACAATAGTTTAGGCAGATGAAGCAGTTCTTCAGGAATATGTTTGATTTCAGTTCGCATCTGATAGATCTCTTTCGCAATAGACCAGAAGAGCCGTTCGATCTGGGCTCTGGTCTTCAGGTCGAGCAGTCCGAGACTGAAACGTTCCAAGGCTTCTTCCCGGATTTGTTGGGCATCGTGCCAAGTTTCGAGCATGCGGGTTTGATTGAGCTGTTCCCAGGATTCGTAAAGTTCCTTAACCAGTTCATGGGCCTCTTCTCCGATCTCCTCCTCGTCGTTCCAGCTGGGCTGTGTGGTTGTTTCGAGTACTTCGAACACCAGCACCGAGTGGTGGGCTGTCAGTGAGCGGCCCGATTCGGTGATGATATTGGGGTGGGGGATGCCGTTTTTATCACTGGCGTCAACCATGGCAAAGGTGGCATCGTTGACGTACTCCTGAATGCTGTAGTTAACGCTGCTTTCGCTGCTCGACGACCGGGTTCCATCGTAATCGACCCCCAGTCCGCCCCCGATATCGACAAATTCCACCTTAAAGCCTTTGGCGTGGAGCTGGACATAGAATTGGGAGGCTTCTCTTAAGGCCAGTTTTATCCTACGGATTTTCGTAACCTGGCTACCAATGTGGAAATGAACCAGTTTGAGGCAATCCTCCATTTTGTTCTTTTTCAGGAAATCAAGCGCTTCGAGCAACTCGCTGGATGTCAGACCGAACTTACTCACATCTCCACCTGAATCTTCCCAACGGCCGCTGCCGGAGCTAGCGAGTTTAACCCGGACTCCAATGTTAGGCTTGATTTTATGTTGCCGGGCGATCCGGGTGATGAGTTTCAGCTCATTCATCTTTTCCACCACGATGAAGATCCTCCGTCCCATCTTTTGTGCCAGCAAGGCCAGCTCAATATAGTCCTCATCCTTATATCCGTTACAAATGATTAGTGAGTCGTTGTCTGTATTGATGGCGATCACGGCATGTAACTCGGGTTTTGAGCCGGCTTCCAGCCCGATGTTGAATTTTTTGCCATGACTGACAATCTCCTCCACCACCGGCCTCATCTGGTTTACCTTAATGGGGTAGATGATGAAGTTTTGAGCCTGATAACCGTACTCCTCAGCAGCAATCTTAAAACTGTTCGACATGATCTCGATCCGGTCGTCCAGGATGTCTGGAAATCGAAGCAAAACAGGCGCAGAAACGTCTCTCAGCTGCAATTCGTCCATCAACTCCTTCAAGTCGATTTTGACACCATTCTTCTTGGGAGTGACAACAATATTGCCATTTTCGTTGATTGAAAAGTAGTTTATTCCCCAGCCATTGATGTTATATAGCTCGGCCGAGTCTTCAATGCGCCATTTTCTCATGATTCTAACGTAAAGGATTACAGGGTGTTACAAAGAGTTTAAGTTAATTCGCCTGCAAAGTTATAAGATCCTTTAAGAAAGACCTTCAAAGCCGAACTATTTTCACGATCCGTCTGGCTGGTTGTCTGATAATCAGCCAGGCAAGTGAAATCCGGGATTCTTTGTTTTCGGATAGGTTGCTCGAGGTATGCTTAGAGGTCCAGATCACCAGAGGATTCTGGTTGATAGATGATATCATCAATGACCATCTGGGCCATCCCTCCGGGAGCCGGCCAGCTGACGGTATCCCCTTTTCGATTACCCAGTATTGCCGCTGCCACCGGGGCAAAGATCGATACCTTCCCCTGTTTGAAGTTGGCCTCCTCAGGGTAAACCAGCTGGATTTCCATGATCCTTCCGTTCTCGGGATGTTTCAGCTTCACGGTAGAATGCATAGTGACAACATCCGGAGGTATCTGCTCGGGTTCCACCAATTCTGCTTTTCCAAGCTCCTCTTTGAGAGCGCTGACCTCCTTGATGGACTCAACTCGGTTCTTTAAATGAAAATTGATCCTGTCCCTAAGTCTGAGCGAATCAACCCTGCTAATGATCAAGTTTTTCATATTCATATCTTCAGTTTTAAAAATAAAAAAAAAGGCCAGATTCCTCTGGCCTTCGTATCTTGGAGGAATCACAGTCTATGTTTGAATCGAAGTTGGTAAGACTTTCAACATTGATTAGGATTTTGTGCTAAAATATAAAA
>JAAYIP010000306.1 GCA_012523435.1 Bacteroidales bacterium
AAATTACCCGTTCCGATAACGAATTTTAGAAAGTAAGAACCCATAACAATTGTACCGAGGGCAGGCAAGAAACCATACTGCCGTTTAATGATCCAATAGGCTATAAATAGTGCAGATGCTAGAAAGGACAACTCTATAAAGAATAGTCCCCAACGAGAATAATCACTGCCAACCCCAAGAGCGTTGATCCAAAAAATTAGAGGTCCTTTTGAATCCCAGACATCTATATATAGTTTGGAACCTGATCGAATAGCTTTTCAAGCATATAGGAAAAATCCTCCATCTCTTCCCGGTGGATTCGAACTTGGATTAGCTGCTGATAGAGTTAGTATGCTTAGAACAAAAACAATCAATACCATTAATCCAGCTTCTAAATATTTTTTGTTTTTAGAATTAATTATTTTTTTTTGCATTTATACCAACCAACTCTTTTTATCCACATCAGATCAATCTTCTTTCCAAAGTATAATCTAAAAAAATCTTTCATCCTTACAGAGAATTCATTGATGTCGCGATTTGAAATGGAGATTCTCCTGGTTGATAATAGCTCCACAGATGACACAATTAACCGATCAACGTCTCTCCTAGCATATTCAGGCTGGTTTGGAAGCAATCATCCGCAGCATTGTTGCCGATCCTTCTGTTATATACACCAAAGGTGTCAAATCCCTTGAACGTATCCGGGAAATGCACGACCCTGACATTTACGCTCAAAAGCTACGTAAAATCTACCAAAAAGCACTGACCGATTAGCCGGTCCTTCTGTTTACATTGTGGCTTTCACCTAACGAGTAAAGTATAATTAAAAAAAATTCCGACGAAGGAGTCTGATATGATCGTCACCACTAAAAAACTTTTTGAACACGCCTATGGGAAGTATGCCATTGGTGCTTACAATATTAACAACCTCGAACAAATTGTTGGTTTGTTTAAAGGAAATCTGGATTCCCAAGCGCCTTTTATTGTCCAAATTAGTAAAGGTGCTCGCGCTTATACCGACAAAGTCTTTCTTGAAGGTCTCATTCGTGCAGCCGACGAAGTCTACCCCGAAGCTATCTTCGCTGTTCATCTCGACCACGGTGACGAAGCCACTTGCTACGACTGCATCGAATCCGGTTTTTACAGCTCTGTCATGATTGATGCCAGCAGCCATCCTTTTGAGGAGAATATCGCAATCACCAAGCGCGTTGTCGATGCTGCCCACGCCAAGGGAATCGTTGTTGAAGCTGAACTGGGTATGCTCGGAGGTGTTGAAGAGCATGTTTCTGTTAGCGAGGCTGATGCCAAGCTGACTGACCCGAACCAGGCGAAGGAATTCGTTGATCGAACCGGGTGTGATTCACTGGCAGTTGCCATCGGCACCAGCCACGGTGCCTTTAAGTTCAGCGGCACTCAGTCGCTCCACTTTGACGTTCTGGAAGAAATACAAAATCGCTTACCGGGGTACCCCCTGGTTTTGCACGGCACTAGCTCCGTCCCCCAGGAAGAAGTTCAACGGATTAACGCGGCTTGCGGTAACCTGGCTGGTGCAAAAGGTGTTGATGCCACTCAATTCCGCCGTGCGGCTGAATTGGGCGTCACAAAGATCAACATCGACACCGACGGTCGCCTTGTCTGGACGCGTGTTCATCGCGAGTTTTTCAATTCCCATCCCGAAAAATTCGACCTGCGCGACCCGGGCAAGGTCTTCATAGCAGAATACGCCAAGTTCATTGCTGAAAAGAATGAATATCTTGGCAGCGCTGGTCAGCTCACCGCGGTCCGAGAGTTTTTGAAGGCTTAAGTCACAAAACTTCTTTCTTAAAATTGGAAAAAGAGCTTTGCTTACTGATGCGAAGCTCTTTTTTAACTGGGGGACCAAAGCCCCTTCGTACTCCAGTAAGCCTAATCGTTCCCATTGGCACTAAATTTGTCATCCTGAGGAAAGAAGGATCCAATATTACGGCTTACAAGATCCTTCGCAACAGATGCTCAGGATGACAAGCAGACTGTCATTCTGAACGAAGTGAAGAATCTTACC
>JAAYIP010000004.1 GCA_012523435.1 Bacteroidales bacterium
CTCCACGAAATCAGTAACGAAAAAAAAACGGCCTTTTACAACAGCCAACTCGGCCAAATAAGACCGGTGATCTTCGAACAGATAAACAGCAAAGGTCTAATGACCGGATTTACAGACAATTACGTTGAAGTATCGGTGCCTGCTGATCCTAATCTTTTACACCAGGCTGCCCTGGTTCACCTCACCGAAATGAAACCAAGCCCTACCATGGCTGGAAAAATCATCAAAATACTATGACACTAAGCGAACTAACCGGAGCGGTTACAGCCCTGACTAAAGAGACGGGACTTTACCTCAAATCGATGCTCGGGAACCTGCAAGAAGGACATATTCACGCTAAAGGACAGATGGATTTTGTAACGGCCGTTGACAAAGAGTCGGAAAAGCGACTGGTGACGGGGCTAACCCCCCTCCTGCCCGGCGCCGGCTTCATTGCCGAAGAGGGAACATCTTCTCTGAAGGGAGATCGTGTCAACTGGATCATCGATCCGCTGGATGGCACCACCAACTTTATCCACGGAGTCAGCCCATTTTCTATCAGTATTGCTCTGATGGATGGTGACGAGCTGGTTCTGGGAGTCATTCATGATCCGGTAGCTGACGAGTGTTTTAGCGCCTGGCAAGATGGCCCTGCCCTACTCAACGGCATGGAGATACACACCAGTCAGTGCCCAACCATCAACCGCGCATTGATAGCCACTGGATTCCCCTATACCGATTTTACTTATATCGATGAATACCTCACCTAATTGCGGGAGATGATGGAGAAGACTCATGGCGTAAGGCGTCTCGGCTCTGCAGCCATCGACCTGGCTTATGTGGCTTGCGGCCGATATGATGCCTTTTATGAGTATCACCTTAAACCATGGGATGTAGCCGCAGGAACCGTGCTGATCCGTCGCGCCGGCGGAAGGGTTTGCGATTTCTGGGGTGAAGACAACTTCCTGTTTGGTGAAACCTATCTAGCTACTAATAGCCTGATTCACAAAGAGTTTCTTACCTTAATTAAAAAACAATTCCCTCAAAAGCGTGCACCCGGAAGACCATAAGCTGAAGGAGGGAATCCGGACTGGCGACCATTCCGCGTTTCACCTTCTGTTTACCAGGCTATGGCCAGGGTTGGTTCGATACGCATCATCCATAACCCGGGATGAGGAAGCTGCCCGGGAGCTGATTCAAGACCTCTTTCTCGACTTGTGGACCCATAGAGCAACCATTCACATCAGAGGATCAATCCGAACCTACCTATTTACGGCAACCTATAACCGATCCATTAACTGGCTCAGACACAAGAAAGTCAGAGAGTTATACGCCCATAATCCGGTTGAAATCCACCACTGGCTCCCATCAGCTGAAACACTTGATTCCAATGACCCCTTGCTGGCCGATGAAATCAACAAGGCCATCCAAGAACTGCCCCAACGCAGCAGAGAAACATTTACCCGGCAAGTCATCCTGGGTGAGAGTCAGGCCTCTATTGCTAAGGCCTTGGGCATAACCGTGAAGACCGTGGAGAATCAGGTCGCCCGTGCCAGGAAAACCCTGCAGGCTAAGCTAAAAAAATATTTACCCTGATCGGTTAGGGGGTAGGACTGCCCTGACGTGTCATAGAATCAAAAGAGATCCCAATGATAACCGATCCGTTACTCTTTCGTTTCCTCGCCGGGGAGGCCACAGTACAAGAGCAAAACCGGGTAAACAGCTGGTTGGATGCTGATCCTGCAAACAGGCAACACCTCGATAAACTCAGAGAGATTTTAGAAACCCCGGGGGACAAAGCCCTGGATCAGGAAATGCTATCGGCATGGATTCGTTTATCAGCCCGAATGGATCTGGTTAAAACCAAACCATTTCATCAGGCACCTCGAAAATTGAGGTTTATTCGTGCAGCTGCTGCCGTAATGCTGATACTCATCAGCAGTGGGCTGTTCTTTTACTTATTTAGTGAAGGACGGGTCTATCGAAATAACGACCTGATTACCAAAAGCTTTCTACTATCCGATGGCACCCAGGTGTACCTAGGTCCCTCCTCCCGGATCAAGACTTCCCGCGACTTTAACCAGGAACATAGAGAGGTACGAATCATCGGGCAGGCGTTCTTCGACGTAAACCCGGATCCAGAACACCCCTTCATGGTCCTCGCCGGAGATACCCGCGTGGAAGTCTCCGGAACACAATTCTCAGTCACGGCCCCTAAGAAAACCGGCGAAGTGGAAGTATCCGTTCACTCGGGCCAGGTCCTTTTCTATAACAGTCAAATCGTTAATAAAAATGCCTTTCGAATGGGCTTAGGTCCTGGTGATATGGGCATCTACTCACCCTCACTGCGGCGGATGGACAAAACACGCGATCCGCTATACTATAGTGCTCCATAAGTTTACCTTTATCAGTTAGAAAAACTCCTATCATGAAAAAAATTATCCTCCTTCTGCTGCCCGTTTTGTTTTTCGCCTCTGCGAAAATCGGGGCCCAGGATCTGCAAGGCTCGTTCTATAATGCTTCTTTCTTTAGCCCTGCCTCAGGTCCTTACGTTGAAACCTACCTGAAAATATTCGGTCCTTCAGCTACCTATACCAAAACTGCACGCGGATCTTTTCAGGCCTCACTGGAAGTAGTGATGCTCTTCAAAAAAGATGATAAGATCGTTGATTTCAGGAAATATAACTTGCTCAGCAGCGAACTGCAGGATACCTCCAAAAATATTCCTCACTTCATTGATCAGCAACGTATTCCACTACCTTTTGGCGTTTATCAGCTCGAACTGACTGTTAAAGACAATAATAGCAAAGAACCACCACTGGAACTGTCCAAAGTTCTCGCGATGGAATACAATAAATCCGGATTAAAATTCTCTGATTTCCAATTTGTTGAATCGTTTACAGCAACCCAAGCAGAAAATATTCTTTCGAAAAGTGGGTACGACTTGATTCCTTATGTCGGAGATTTCTTCCCGGCTCAGGAATCAAATCTGACTTTCTATATCGAGCTATACAACCTCGATCAGAAAATCCCCGACCAAGAGGATTTTCTTTTCCGCTATTATCTCGAATCTTTCGAAACCAGTTATTCGCTGAGTGACTTTTCTCGGTTCCAAAGGCAAAAGGCTTCATCCGTCAATCCCATTCTTGCCAGCCTGCCAATCAGCACCCTACCCAGCGGTAATTACAATCTCGTAGTGGAAGCTCGTGATAAAAACAACCAACTGATCGAGATGAACAAGATATTTCTACAAAGAAGCAATCCGGGAATGCAACTCAATCTTTCTGATATTGAAGGAGTTGACGTAAC
>JAAYIP010000307.1 GCA_012523435.1 Bacteroidales bacterium
AATTCCAGTTAACACCTTAGTAATCTTACGTTTCATTTTTAAAATTATTAGTTTTTTTGTTTGGGTTCATACCCGTTTGATTTCACAAAAATAATCAAACAAATCGCATTCCAATTTTCACCAATTACCCCTCACCTGCTGCAATTTGGAATCATTCTAAATAAACACTTTAGCAACTTTCCTAAGAGATATTTCATACTTTTGTTTAAACAATCAATCTATAAACCGATGAAAAAGCTTTTACTCTTTGCCGCAACACTGCTCCTTACGGCCGGCCTCAGTTTTGCCGGCAATGACGGAGTATTTAGCTATGATGCTGCCGCCGTTGAAACCCAGATGGCCCAGCTAGCTGAATTAGAGGGTTTTCTGGCTGAAAACCCGGATGCAACCCTTTCCGACATGATCGCCAGTGGCAACACTCTTGCCTCACTGGTAACCGGTCCAAACAGTATCGACGGGTTCTCTCTCCTGAACGAAAAAGTTCTCGGGATTCCCGGATTCCTTTGGGGATGTGTCCTAAGCTGGGTTGGTATCGTGATTGTGTACCTGGTTGGACAAGATCCGCATGAAACCAAGCAGGCTATCATTGGATGCGTGGTTGGAGCCGTCGCTTATGGGGCATTCTACGCTATCTATGCATTATTGCTTCGGTCTGCCTGGGGATTGGGTAGCTGGGGTGGCATAATCTAGCTGAAAGAATTATCTTCGGACTGTCTCATGATCGGGATACCCGCTAGTGAGGCAGTCCTTTTTTATGCCCGGATGAAAAAATCTTCTTTTATCGGATTTATCCTTATCTTGTTGATAACATGCTCGTTATCAACGAAAGGACAAACTAATACCCGCCTTCGCGCAGATTTTACAGTCAAAATCAGCATCGCTAACGGAGGGCAATCCTTAACATCCGGACAGGTGTTTTACGACCGGAACATCCGGCAACTAATCTATTACCTCTCTTTCCCCGAAAGAGAAATCTGGCTAACAGCCGATACGGTTATCTATCAGATTCGAAATGGGCAGATCATCAACCGCACCCCATCCTTTTCCATGGCTGAGTTCTCGGTATTCCACCTGGCACTTAACAGTCGCCTTCAGGATTTCGGCCTCCGGAATACCACCTATAAAATCGAAGATGTGAAACGGGAAAAAGATATGGTCATCACAACCTGGTCGCCACCCAAACAGGCTCAGGAAAAGCTGGGCAACATCCTGATATCCGTAAAAAACAAACAGCTGTTCGGCGTCGTGTTTACGAGTCCCGAAGGTGCCATCGTGAGAAAACAGTTTTTCGAAGATTATCAGGTAATCAACGGGATGCCCTTCCCCGGAAAAATTGTTGAAGTCATTATCGAAGAGGGTAAAGAGAGCTATCAGGTAACCACTTTTCGTAATATTGTAGTCGATGATATTGAAAACGATTCTAAGTATTACGTTAATACTGGGTCTCTGCGCTAACCAGCTCTCAGCCCAGTCAAAACTAGAAACGTCAGGTTTCCGCGACCTGTTTAAACCAGTCGCAGAAAAATCCGACTATTCGGTTAAAATCGATCCATCCAACGAGTTTAAGCTTATCCTAACCGCAGGATTTGCCTTCTATAAAACATTCGTCTCCTCCCAGGATGCCACCAAGTGCACCTTCTACCCAAGCTGCTCGGTATATGCCGTTCAGACTATCCAGACAAACGGTCTTTGGGGGGTTCTCGATGCTATCGACCGGCTGACACGTTGCAACGGAATCAGTCCGGAAAAATATACCATACACCAACCTTCACAATTATATTATGACCCGGTCAGAAAAATCAGGCATTAAAACTCTCCTGTTTCTGGCCATCCTGTTGCTCACTGCCCCGGCAAGCAAAAGCCAGAATCTCTACGACCTCGACCATTCCAAACAATTTGCCCGCTACTTGATGCTCACACGCCAATACCAGCTGGCCATCGGTGAGTGGGAACGGGTCCTCTTTCTCGACCCGGCAGATTCTACTGCCCAAATCAGCCTGGTCAGGTCGTACCGCCTTGCGGGCAACCCACAATCAGCCTGGATTAAACTTAACCAATGGAACCCATACGGTCCGCTAACTGGGGAATCCGCCACAGAAGCCTTGCG
>JAAYIP010000369.1 GCA_012523435.1 Bacteroidales bacterium
CCCCGACACGCAGTACTGCGACTGGGTCGGCGCGCCGAAGTACCGCGATTTTCTGCTGTGTGACGACAAGGTTTGGGACGACGTGGTTGCGGCTCTCCCGTCCTTCAAGGTCAACACCCTCGTAATCGACTTGGGCGACGGCATCTGCTACGAATCCCACCCCGAGCTCGCCATTTCGGGCAGCTGGAGCAAGGAAAAGCTCGCCTCAAAGCTGGCGAAAATCCGCGAGCTGGGCATCACGCCGATTCCGAAGCTGAACTTTTCCACAGGGCACGACGCGTGGCTCAAGCAGTACTCCCGCATGGTCTCCACGCCGGAGTACTATAAGGTCGTCGCGGACCTCATCGCAGAGACCGCAGAGCTGTTTTCAAGCCCCAAGCTCATCCACCTCGGCATGGACGAGGAGACATATCAGCACCAGAACACATACGCCTACAGCACGGTCCGCCAGGGCGAGCTGTGGTGGAGCGATGTGTACTACATGTTTGCCTGCGCGGAAAAGGCGAGCATGCGCCCGTGGGTCTGGTCGGACTACTTCTGGCACAACCCCGAGCTGTTTATCAAAAAAATGCCCCGGGAGGTTTTGCAGAGCAACTGGGAATACGGCGGCTCTTACCACATCAACGAAGACGGGACGTTTGGAGGCAGCACCGGCAAGCGCGCCTTCGTCGAGATCGACCGGCTCGGCTTTGAACAGGTGCCCACGGGCAGCAACTGGGACACGCGCTACAACATGGAAATCCTCGTCGAGGCGTGCATGAAGACCATGAACCACGACAACATCGCCGGCTTTATGATGGCGCCCTGGGCGTTCACAGACAAGCGCTCGCACTTTGTGCTGATGGACGGCGCCTCCCGCCTGCGCGACGCGTATGAAAACAACTACCTCCCCCATGTGAAATGAGGGAGGCCGGTTGTAATTTCCGCAATGCTCAGGCAAAGGCCGAGACAATTTCTGCCGCGCTTTTCGGGTCGGCGAACACGGTGTAGCGCGCGCGATCCCCTTTATAATCATAATGAAAGCGCACAAAGCCGCCGCCGAGGCGGCTGATGACCTCACATGCCCTGTCGGCGAGCGCCTTCGCCTCCTCCTGTGTCGCATAGACGTCGACCACGGAGCAGACGAGGCGCTCGCCTTCGCCTTCCGTGTACAGCCCGTCAAGAAAGTCGAGCACGTCCCGCCCGGCCTGCTCTCTCAGCTTATCCGTCACATTTCCGCTGTCCATAAACGCTTTGATATCCTCCTCTGTGAAGCGCCATTGCCCGCCGATCTTTCTGCCCTTCAGCGTCCCGTCGCGCAGATAGTTGCGGATTGTCCTGCTCGTCAGCATCATCATGCCGGCGATTTCTTCCACTGTGTACAGCTTTTTTTCCACTGATTATACCTCCATTCCCGCGATCGCGCTTTCATTATACTTCATGTTTTTTCATATGTCAATACTTATTTTCATGGCTTTTCATATTGCGGAGAGGTTCTTTTTGCAGCGCGCGGGCAAAATACACGGCCAGCTCGCGCCTGTGCGCGGAGAGGTACTCCTCATATGTCCCCCCGGAAAAAGCGTGGTCGGCAAGGCAGATAAAGCCGCGGCGCTGGGTCTGCCTGCCTTGCAGAAACGCCTCCGCAAACGATTCGTCCCGCAGGAGCTCCTCTGTGCACGCCGGGCACAGGCCGCGCTCGGCGCGCTCCTTGCACACGGCGCACTCCGCGTCATTCTCCATCTTGGTTCTCCCCGAGCAGGTCTGCCATGCGCGCCACGGCCCTGTTCGCGCAGCGAAAGATGCTCGACCGGTCCTTGTGCAGCTCCGCGCTCAGGGTTTTTATGCTGCCCGACCGCCGCCTTATAAAGCTCTGCTCCACGATTTTTCGCTCCTCCTCGTCGAGAAAGTCGAGGGCGATGTGGATTTTGTTTATCCGCCTCTGCAGGCCGGCTATCTCCCGGGCGAGCTCGTCCGCGGCGGCCACGCCGCTTGAGATGTAGTCCGCCGCGCCGCCTCCGGCCCTTTGCTCCACAGAAGAGGTCGCCGCGTGCCCGAGCCTGTCGCGCAGCTCTGCAAGCCGCTCCTGCTTCAGCTTTAGAAGTGCCTTTGTCTTTTCCAAGCCCAGCAGCTCTCTTTTCAGCTCTTCAATTCTCCCCATTTTTCCCCTCCTGCCTCCGGTAGATTCTACTAATGGTGGAGCTTCTGCCAAAAAAAATTTCCTCCACCGGCGTGGAGATGAGGAGGGAAATCCTCTTCGCCGCGGGGACGTCGACCCAGTCGGGAAAATGCTCAAAAGTGTTATATCTTTTCGCACTTATGCCCAATAATGCCGCCAAAATGTCGACAGATATCCCGGAATTTTCCCTCGCCTCTCTCAGCGAAAACAGCTTGCCTCTCATACTCATCCTCCTTTTTTTATATTATACTCTACTTTAAGTAGGATGTCAATTAGAAAATTGTAGTTTTTAGTAGAATCTTTTATTTGATTTTTATCTACTGTTGGTATATAATGACCACTGAACAAATGCGCTTTGAAAAGCGCATCGAAGCGGCAAACCGGGCTGTTTTGCCGCTTCGGATTCCTGGAGGTGTTGACATGTCAATCGGCGAGAATATAAAGCAGATAAGAGAGCGCAACGGCCTGACGCAAAAGGAGCTCGGGGACATTTTGGGCGTTTCGGACAAGGCCGTGTCCACCTGGGAGCGGGGTGAAAAGATCCCCCGGATGGGGACGATTCAGAAAATCGCAAACTATTTCAACACGGCCGCGGGCACGCTGATCGGCGAGGAGGGCGCGAGACACGGCGTCCATTCGGACACGGTCTACACGCTGACCACGAGGGAAATCCGCCTCGTGGAGAGCCCCGCCAGCGGGAGCGACTTTATTTCCAGCGC
>JAAYIP010000052.1 GCA_012523435.1 Bacteroidales bacterium
ATCGAACCCGCAGCAAACTGGAACTACGGCTTGCTGATCGATCCGGAAAATCCGGCTGATCATTTTGAAATAGCCACCAACCCGATCGGCGCATACCCATTCGGAGATGCAGGAGATCCTGTATATAACGCCACTACTCAATCATTTGACACTCTGAAAGAAAACCCTCCTATCATCCTCAAAACCAAAGGAGTAATCATTCCCGACTGGGGCATGTCGGAGTTTAGCGCCGCAGCTCCTCCCTACTCCCCAGTCACCCTGCCGGAAGAAGCCCGGCAGCAGGTTGAAGAGATCGAACTGGTCCCATACGCCTCAGCGCGACTGAGACTTAGCGAGATCCCCGTGGTGAAATAATAAAGCAGTAATCCCTCCTCTCTGTCATGGAAAAAAGGATCAGATCAAAGATTGTCTCATCAGCAACGTTAAGCCTGCTGCTTGTTCTGGTCTTAATGACCACAGGATGTGACCAGAGAGGAATTGAATGGAAAACAGACCAGTTTCAGGTCCGGATCTCATCAAAAGGCTTACTAACAGGTCTTTATCATATCCAATCAGGAGATAATTACCTGTACGACAAGCAAACAACACCGCTGATGCAGATCCGGAAAGATTCTGCCTACCTGCTCCCAATCAAAGCTCGATTAGAGGCAGGTACCAGAACCCTGATCCTGGATTTTCCCTCCGCAATAACCGCCAGAATTGAAGCCAGAGAGAAAGAATCCCACCTCACTTTTACCCTCCTGGAGATTTCTGGAGCAGACTCTTTAGACCTGATTGTGTGGGGACCCTATCCAACCATTATCTCCGAAACCATTGGTGAAACCGTCGGGGTAGTGAGAGATTCAGTGTTTGCTATTGGAATTCAAGCACTTAATCTCAAAACCCTTGGCGGTTTCCCAACCGCGGAGAGCGATATCGAGCCCTCGTATGACATCTTCGAATCCGGCAACCTCATCGATATTGCCGATTCCATCAAGATCTTTTACCGGGGTCAGACAGCCCGGAAAGAGCCGTTTGGAAGCGTTCTGCAGGCCTATTGCCGTAACCGGAACCAGGATCGGATCATCCAAAACTGGGGTCATGAACACTATCTGGCTCCGGCTTTCGATGATGGTGGCGTGATCGGCACCTCGATAGCCCTGTTCGGCTGTCAGGCCAATCAAGCCCTGTCAACCATCGGACAAATAGAGCTGGCCGAAGGACTTCCCCATCCCATGCTCGGTGATGAGTGGGCTAAGACAGCCCAAGAAGCCACTGCGGCCTATCTGATCATGAACTTCGGTATTGACGATTTCGAAGATGCCCTGGAGCTCACAAAACAAGCGGGGCTTCGCTACCTCTATCATGAAGGGCCTTTCGAAACTTGGGGCCACTTTAAGCTGAACAGCAGACAGTTTCCGGAAAACTGGGAGACCATGAAGCTGATGGTTGAACGGGCCGCCGAAGAAAATATCCTGATCGGAGTACACACGCTCTCAAACTTCATCACCACCAACGACCCTTATGTGACTCCAGTGCCGGATGCCCGACTGGCAAAGGTTGGGGAGACAACTCTGACTAAAGGCGTATCACCATCTGAAACCACCATCGAAATTGCCGATCCCCAATTCTTTAACCAGATGGACAACAACACTCTCCGGGCGGCTGTGATCGGTAATGAAATTATTCGTTATCAAGAAGTTACTAAAGAATCCGCCTGGAAACTTTTGGGATGCCAACGGGGTGCTTTCGGAACCAAAGCCTCAGCACAGGAGGCCGGAACTGCTATCGCTAAACTCATTGATCATCCTTACCAGACCTTCCTATCGAACAATGAGTTATCAGAAGAAATCACCCTTCGAATCGCCGATTTTTTTAATCAGACTGGCTGCCGTCAGATTTCGTTCGACGGACTCGAAGGAAACTGGTCGACCGGCATGGGCCAGTACGGTCGGCAACGTTTTACTCAGATATGGTACGACAACCTCAAGCCCGAACTCCAAGGGCGGGTGATCACCGATGCCAGCAATCCGGGGCACTATTTCTGGCACCTATTTACCCGGATGAACTGGGGTGAACCCTGGTACGCGGGATTCAGGGAGAGCCAAACCCAATTACGTCTGCTTAACCAACTCTATTTCAAGAGGAACCTGATACCAGCCATGCTGGGCTGGTTCAAAATGACAGCCGAAACAAGTCCGGAAGACGTGGATTGGCTCCTGGCCCGATCAGCCGGATTTGATGCCGGTTTTGCCCTAGTCACCTCTCTGGATGCTGTTAAACAGAATGGTTTCTCTCAGCGGATTCTGGATGCGATCAAACGTTGGGAGCTAGCGCGAATGTCAAAAGCTTTCCCCGCGGAAATCCAGGAAGAGCTTCAGGATATCAAAAAAGAATTCCGGCTGGAACCAGACGGCCCAACCGGTTGGAACCTGTACCCTTACACCATTTGGAGGGGTGAACTTTTCCGAGAAGCCACCAGTAGCAGAGCGGGCGACTCAATTAGCCTTGAAATCGAAAACCCTAACCCCGATCAACCTGTCAGGTTTATCCTCTCGTCCGGTGCAGAAAACGCGCTCTCCGGCATCTCCTTGGTGATTGATGGCCGGCAAATCACGTTGCCATTAAACCTCCCGGCTAATCACCACCTTCGATATGAAGGCGGTAGCTATCTTTATCTGTACGACCAGAACTGGAACCTGCTGGAAGCAGGACGCATGACTCAATACGAAGTAACCCTATCGCAGGGCAGGCATCAGATTGGTTTCGCCGCAATATTCAATCAATCTAACTTTGATAAAGGGGTGAAAATCGAGATAAAAACCGAAGGGTTACCTTATCAGCTGAGCCCTCATTAAGAGTTGGGGTATCTTTTCCCAACCAGCTGAAAACCTGGGGATAATAAGAAAGATAGCCACAAAATCTCTGTGTGCATAAACGATGGATACTCCTTACGGGTCAAATGGGCAAATCACTCTCCTCCTGATCATTCTCCTCCTGGGAATGGTCGCCTGGCTGACCGTTGAGGTTCGGCATCACAACAGAAACCTAAAAAAGATTCCGCTGCGAATTACCGTTTCCGGTACCCGGGGCAAAACCACTGTAGTCCGCTCCCTGGCATCAATACTGCGATTGGCAGGTTACCAGGTACTGGCCAAAACAACCGGATCAGAGGCACGGTTGATCCTCCCAGATGGTACAGAAGAACCAACCAAAAGGCACGGTCTCACAACCATCATGGAACAAAAGAAGCTGGTTAATAAAGCGAAACAGCTCCAAGCGCAGTGCGTCATCGCCGAGATCATGAGCATCCAGCCGACTAACCATTTGGTGGAAACTCAACAGCTACTGAAACCCCAAATGACCCTCCTGACTAATTTTCGAACCGATCACACCGATGTTGTTCCCGATCGTCAGGAAGCTATTACAGCAGTCTTCGCCAACGATGTTTTTCCCGGCTCAGCTATCATCCTTCCGGAAACCGAAGCCAACCCCCAAATCCGAGAAGCTATCGATAACAAAAAGGCCCGACTGATCATGGCCAAATCCGGAATCCATTCGACTATTAACCTTCCGGATAACGTGCTGGAGAAGCAGATTGCATCCAATCTTGATCTGGTCACAACTGCAGCATTGGAACTGGGTATCGAACCCGATGTCATCGCCAAAGGGATAGCCCTGGCTAAGATGGATATTGGCAACCCACTGATATTCAGCATTAAAGAACAGAATAAAAATCTGTGGTTCATTAATGCCTTTGCTGCCAATGATCCCCAATCCACCCGACAGCTGGTCGAACAGACAGAAGCATTGCTATCTGCAGAGTCCGGTAGCCGGATTGCCCTACTGTCGCTGCGATCGGATCGTGGCGAGCGGAGCTTGCAGTGGCTACGATACCTGAGAGGTGAAGGACGGGAGCTTTTTGAAAAAGTGTACCTTGTTGGCGGACACGCTCAGGTGTTAAAACGAAGCCTACCAACGGCCGTTCTGGTAAAGCAGGATGATCCCCGGGAGCTAACGAAGCTATTGATAACCAACCATCCTGATGGATCGCGGGTTTATGGCATTGGAAATATCGGCGGACTGGGGGCGAAGCTGGTTCGCGAATGGATAAGGAATGCAGATGAACGTTGAGATCTTTTTCATCGGCCTGGTATTGACGCTCATCTTTGTAGCGGTCACCGGGTTGTACCCAGGCGGGATTATTGTGCCGGGGTACCTGGTGCTGTTCATCGACCAGCCCTGGCGACTGGCAGGCACCCTGGTAGCGGTACTACTCACTATCGTGATCTACCGCCTGGCATCCCGATACCTGATCCTTTTCGGTCGCCGCCGCTTTGTATTCCTAATCCTGACGGGAGCCCTGTTTGCTTTTCTCTTTTCCCTGCTCCTCCCACATCTCTCGCCCGAAGCCATTGAATTTCGGGTAATTGGCTGGGTGATTCCCGGACTCATCGCGGGCCATTTCGATCGCCAGGGAACACTGAAAACCTTGGCGGCCATAATCATTATGGTCACCCTGCTGTTCTTCATCAACCAGCTCTGTTTTCTGATATTCTAACCCGGATGAGCCAAAAGAAATCCCTGCCCGATCAAGAAAAGCCTCTGCTGATAACCCAGGGAGTTATCAGTTTGGTCTTGCTGGTCACCGGACTCCTCCTGTTACAAACTCTGGGAGCGAGGCAAGATCCCACAGAAATCAAGGCTTACAACCTAATGAACAGGTCGTTAGAACTCATTTCTGATTATTGTAAAAGGTACAACATCAACCAGCATCCGGAATTAGATCCCCGATTAACGGGAATGATCGGTCCTGAGTGGTCGGAGATTACCACCACAACAGGGGATCTGGAGGCTAAACGGAGCACAGTCAATCCCAACTTTGCTGTTCTCGTAGTGAGGCTGTTACGTCAGGCGGGAGTCGAACACGGGGATACTATCGCCATCAACTGCTCCGGGTCGTTCCCGGCTTTGATGGTGGCCTCGATCTCGGCTGCCCAGTCGCTAAATCTGGTACCCAGAACGATCCTGTCGATCGGATCCTCCTCTTTTGGGGCCTCGAATCCCGACTTTACCATTGCAGATCAATATCGATTACTTCAGCAGGCAGGAATGATCAATTATCCACCGCTGGCCTGGTCGTTCGGCGGCGAGACTGACAGCGGCGAAGAGTTTGCTCCAGAAGTTGTTAGTTCAATACGCAGCCGTATGCATAGATTCGGTCTGCCCTGTTTAGAAGAGACTGTGTTGAAATCCATTGTCAGGGAAAGACTTCAGCTCTTCGAAGGAACAAATCCCGGCCATCTTTCCGCCTTCATCAACACTGGAGGCAGTTTGGCCAGCATGGGAACCAGTCCATTGATCCTGAAAGTCAAGCCCGGACTGATCCGCCGCAGCCGGCTACCGGAGCGGGATGAGCAGGGCTTGATTTTTGCGATGCTCGAGCGTGACATCCCGGTCATTCATTTGCTGTATATCAAAGGGTTAGCAAAAGAATACCATCTTCCATGGGATCCGGTTAAGTCACCTTCCTATCAGGCTTCGCCAGCTGCTCCCGGTTGGATCATCCTGCTGCTGGCTCTCTTAGCCCTGATCCATTTTATCTGGATTCTAATACGCTTTAGGCTGCTCAAAAACAGGAATTAAGCGTTGTGCACTACCCTTTCTTTGATATCTTTGGGTTATCTTATAACTAAAAATTATGAAAAGTCTGATCCAAGCCTGCAGTATTACGCTGATTATTTGCTCTTTACTAACCTTCGGACATCTGTCTGTTCAGGCTCAGACAGCCCAAGAGCCCGTTCTGCTCACCTCTTGTGGACAAAGCCCCGGGCCGGTACGTCTGAAGGTATTCATGCAGCGTTTAAAGATTGATTTTGAATACAATGCACTGGCTACGGCTGCCGACTTGGCCGCGAAAAAGAAAGAGGACAAGCCGTACAAATCGGTGATCATTGTAACCGGTGCCAGTTTAAAAGGGATGGGAGCTGCCGGTGTTTCGGTGGATGATGAGTTAGCCCGTACCAAGGCCCTGATCGAGGAGGCCCGCAAACAGGGCATCACGGTCATCGGATCTCATATCGAGGGTATGGCGCGACGCTCGCAAGGAGCTTCGTCGGGGGACAATTCCGACGAGTTATCCATAGATGCCGTTTGCCCGAACTCCGATTTTATGATTGTCAAACAGGAAGGTGATTCCGACAAGCGGTTCACCAATATCTCGACCAGCAAAAAGATCCCGTTGCTGCTATTTGATCTCAACAACGAGATGCTCGATTTACTCAAGAAGGTTTATAACAAATAGTTACAACCGTGAGCATGACCACCTTTTCGGCCATTATCCTGGGGGTGATGGTCGTGGTTTATATCATTTCGCTCCGGTTTAAGCTCTCCACCGAGCTAGCCATGTTGTTAGCCGCCCTGGCTGGAGCGCTGGCGGCTGGTCATGGAATACCGGCGAGGCACATCGCGGAAGGATCAATTACCTATCTGGATATCAACCTGATATTCATCAGCGCCACCCTCTTCATGAATATCCTGAAAGAGTCGGGAGGCATTGCCTTTGCTGTTCGATCAATCATTAAAACCTTTCACCGCAGCCGGGTGCTGCTGCTGATCCTCCTCACCCTGCTCCTGCTCATTCCTGGGGCTCTGACAGGAGCTGGCAGCGTCACCGTCCTGATTACTGGTGGAATGGTGGCTATTGTACTGGGATACATGGGGATATCAAAACTACGGATTGCAGCCATCGTCTTCCTGATTGCCAGGTTGAGTGCTGCAGCCCCACCGGTAAGTCTCTGGGCGATGATGACAGCCGCTGGAGTTAACATGCCCTACGTCGGGTTTTTCCTGCCCCTGTTGATTCCTTGCGTGATCGGGGCCCTGTTTACCGTTTTTTACCTCGGATGGAAAGGTCACCCAGTCGATGTAGAGAAGGCCCTGACCGAACTACCGGAGCCGCCACAGAAAATGAACTGGATGAGAATCATCATCCCATTCTTGCTATTCTTCGGACTAATTTTCATCGGTCGTAAATGGCCGCACGATACACCAGTGATCGGGATGCCACTGATGTTTCTGTTAGCCGCCCTCGCCTCCTATCTCCTTTCCCCCGTTAAAGTTGACCTCTTTCGAATATCATCCGACACCATCAAACAGCTATTGCCGCTGATTGGAACCCTTACTTGTGTTGGGATTCTCGTACAAATCATGACTCTGACCGGTGTCCGCGGATTGCTGGCCATCACCTTCATCACCCTGCCGGCTTACCTGGTCATCGGTAGTCTCTTCTTCTTCCTGCCTATCACGGAATCCGTGCTGATGTACGGTGCAGCAGCCGTTTTTGGCGTGCCCCTGGTACTATTGTTTAATGCGATGGGCATGAACCCTATCGTAGCCCTGGCCGGGATGAGCGTCATCTGGCCCCTGGGCGATGCCCTCCCCCCAACGGCGATCATCGGCAGGCTCACCGTCGATGTGGTCGGTGCTAAAGAGAAGTACGGACACTTTCTGAAGAAATGTATTGTCCCGGCTATCGTCATCTCTATCATTGGAACACTGATGGTCATTTACAGCAAACAGCTAGGATTTTTGACAGGAATAAATTAACCCCGGAACC
>JAAYIP010000053.1 GCA_012523435.1 Bacteroidales bacterium
ACGCTGGCTTCCCAATCCTGACCTACGACAAGATCGAAGAGCTCGATCTTGAAGAGGGTGATCAGGTTATGGTAAATTTCCAAACTGGAAAAATTGTCAATCAGACAAAAGAAAAAGACACCATGATTCATCCATTCAGTCAGGTCCAAATGGATATCTACCTGCGTGGTGGACTTTTTAAGTAATTGTAAATTAAACTATCCTGGAATATGGGTTCGACATTTGCTGAAAAGGTACTTGGTGCTCCTGCAGGAGCGATCGTTTTCCGGAAACCGGATCTCATACTGACTCATGATAACACGTCCAGCATCTTCAATACCTTCAAGAAAATGGGAGGCGTGAACCTGCATGATCCCGATCAGGCATTGGTTGTGCTTGACCATAATGCGCCTCCCACTGATGCGAAACTGGCCACACAATATCAAAATATCCGTGAGATCGTTAAAGATCAGGGAATCAAGAAATTTCATGATGCCGGTGAAGGCATTTGTCATCAGATCATGGCCGAATATGCCAAGCCCGGGATGATCATCGTCGGAAGCGATTCTCACACCTGTACAGCCGGAGCTTTTAACGCGTTTGCGGCCGGGATCGATCGTACCGAATCTGCTGGTATCTGGAAAAAGGGGGAGACCTGGTTTCTGGTTCCGGATTCTGTCAGGATTACCCTCACAGGAAAATTACGACCCGGGGTTTACGCAAAAGATCTTTCCCTGCTGTTGATAGGTCTAATTGGTTCTGATGGAGGTAATTACCTCTCATTGGAGTTTCACGGACCCGGTGTTAGTTCCTTGGGCATATCAGAGCGTATGACGTTGACAAATCTGGCTTCTGAAATGGGCGCTAAAAATGCTGTTTTTGAGGCTGATCAAGTCTTACAGGAGTTTCTTGGAACGCCTATGGATGGTCTCTGGGCCGACCCGGATGCTGGCTATGTTCGTGAAATCCAGGTGAACCTGGATGAGGTGGTGCCCTTGGTGGCGGCTCCGCATTTAGTCGATCATGTTAAAACCGTTGCAGAAGTTGCAGGAACAAAGATACAGGAGGGGTTAATCGGAACATGCACCAATGGCCGAATAGAAGACTTGAGGGTTGCTGCCAAAATCCTGGAAGGGAGGCGGGTTTATCCTGGTTTTCAATTGCTTGTAGTTCCTGCTTCAAAAAAAATCTACCTTCAGGCAATCCGCGAAGGTCTTGTGACCACCTTTCTGGAGTCTGGTGCGACGATACTGAGTTCCTCTTGTGGCCCATGCCTGGGGACAGGCCAGGGAATACCGGCTGATGGTTTTACCGTGATCTCGACAGCCAATCGGAATTTCAAAGGCCGAATGGGTAACCCTAAAGCAGAAATTTATCTGGCTTCACCGGCAACGGTGGCAATCACGGCAATCCATGGCGAGATTACCGATCCCTCCGGAATCTCGGGTGTTGCATCGTTTGAAACAGGTCGGCCGATGGGTAAAACACCCGAAATTCCGGAAGGCGAAGATCGCTACTTTAATGGCGTTTGGAATTATGCCGATCAGGATAATCTGAACACCGACCAGATGTTTGCTGGAAACTTGACTTACAGCGTGTTGAGCTCAGATGCACCGGCAATAGTGCCCCATCTCTTTAAAGGGTTCGACCCGGCCTTTTCGTCACGAGTGAAGTCAGGCGATCTGATCATCGCAGGAGATAATTTCGGGTGTGGAAGCTCCCGGGAGCATCCTGCTGTTGGGTTGGCTCATGCTGGTGTGAAAGCCGTTTTGGTTAAATCTGTTAATCGGATTTTTTATCGCTCAGCCATCAATCAAGGACTGGTGCTGATTGTTCATCGCGAAGCTGTGGAGGCCTATAAACCCGGAGATCACCTAGAGATTAATCTAAGGAAAGGAACCATCGATCTCGAAGGAAAAGTCTTCCGGTTTGAACCCTTGCCGGAAAAACTGATGGAGGTTCTGGAAAGCAAGGGATTGGTTAATTGGATTAAAGAACACTAAATACCATGAGAAAAACTGACTGTTCATCGAAATGGCTGATTCTGACCCTGCTGCTTTCCCTGACAGTCATGCCAATGCTTTATGCACAGGTAACCGATGTGTATAAAGTACAGGTGGCTTCGTCAAAAATAAGATACAGCATTGAGAGAATCAGCAGTGATCTCCGGCTTCAGGAACCTCTATCCCTCCATTTCATTGATGGCCGTTACAAGTATTTCGTAGGCACATTCTCTAGCGAAGCAGAGGCCATTGAGCACCTCCCGAGGGTCCCGGTGGATGGCGCTTTTGTTGTTAAACTATCGGGCGAACTGGAAAATCTGGCTGACACCGTTCGCCTGACTCCTACCGATACCATTCAGGCTGAAAGGATGATTACTGATTCGGTTGAAGCACCAGTTAGCGACACCTCACTGGTGCCTGAAATTATTCCTCATTCTACCCAGGAGGCTTTCCCCTATCAGCCGCCCGTTCGGGGGAGAAATCCAGTGATTTATATACTGCTTGGGTTGGCGGGAGCGGTTCTGTTGATCCTCCTGATCGTGACCATCATCAACTCAATCAATAAACGATGGCGTTTATACCGGGAGATGACACGGGATCGGGTGAAGGAACGCCTTACGCATGTAGTTCTAGAGGAAGAGGGGGAGGGTATTGAAGTTGATTTGAAGACAGAGAAAATGAGTCATCTGGAGAAACAACTCCTGATTGAAGAAATCATGAAACTTTACCCCAATCTTTCAGGGGAGATTGGGAACCGGATGCGAGCGATTTATGTCGAAACTGGCCTAAAAAATGAGTCGGTAGCCAAGCTGAAAAATCTCGATTGGAAGGTGCGTGCCGAAGGATTTAGGGAATTGGCCGTTTTGAATGTGCCCGTTGCTTTGGAGGAGATTGAAAGAAGCTTGAACTCCAACAATATGGCACTTCGGATGGAGGCACGTTTGGCACTGATACGGCTAGATCGAGACGACCCCTGGTGTTTCCTCTCCCGGATGAAAAAGACCTTTACGGAGTGGGAGCAGCTGAAAGTTTACGAACTATTGAAAAGCAGCAATGTCGCAATCCCAGATTTTGGTCGCTGGATCGACTCCTCTAATCAGTCGGTGGTAATATTTTGCATTCGAATGATCCGTGCTTTTAACCAGCAAGAATCGCACCGAAGCCTCATTCCTCTGCTGTATCATGATAATCCAGAAATCCGACAGGAGGTGATTATGACTCTGGGCCATTTCCGGAAATCAGAATTTCTTCCTTTATTGGTTGAAAGATACGGAATTGAAAATCAGGATAATAAGAAGAAGATCATTAAAGCTGTGGCCCAAATACCGAACGATGAAGCTGCCAATTTCCTTCGTGGAATTCTCGATCCGGATCAAGATTTGAGGATGGAGGCGGCGGAGGCACTGGCAAGTATCGAGTCGGTTGGACTGAATGGTATTGAGGAGATCTTGAGAAAATCGGACGAAAAACTACAAACTGTTGGTCGGTATCTGCTTCTGAAAGAACTTGAGAAGAGCTTGCCGAACAATGATCTTTCAGATAAAAGCAACTCCTGACCTGAGTATAGCGATATTGAATATTTAATAGAAACAACGTACCTTTGCACTCCAATTGGGTCTCGTAGCTCAGCTGGATAGAGCAGCAGCCTTCTAAGCTGCGGGTCGTGGGTTCGAATCCCGCCGGGATCACATAAAAAAAGCACTTGCCGGAACTTTCTGGTGAGTGCTTTTCTTTTTTTGGAATTTGGACTAACTTTAGATTAAATCAATAATGATCACCATGATGAGAAAGACCTTATCTATCAGTGTTTTAGTATTCTTTTTTTCTTGGTTGGGCCAGGCTTCTATCGCGCAGGTATCTGTTCCGTTACCAGGAAGTAAAGTGTTGGAAGACCTCAATATGCCCTCGAAAATCCTGGGCAAGCCAGTCAACTTTACGGTTTATCTGCCGGAGGATTATGATACATCGACGAGGAGGTATCCAGTTGTATATCTGTTGCATGGATATAGTGACAACGAAACCGGTTGGGTCCAGTTTGGTGAAGTCCAGGAAGCGGCTGATCGTGCTATTGCCAACAGGGAGATCCCTCCAATGATCATCGTGATGCCCGATGGTGGTGTTACCTGGTATATTAACAACCATGATGGAACCGTACGATGGGAGGATATGTTTATCAACGAGTTTATTCCGTTCATTGATAAAGAATTTCGAACCAGGCCTAAGAAGGAGTTTCGAGGTATATCAGGCTTGTCGATGGGAGGTTACGGCTCTCTGATTCTCTCCATGCATCATCCAGATCTCTTTGCAGCCTGTGCCGCTTTTAGTGCAGCAGTCTGGACCGATGAGGAGGTTAAGGCTATGCCAGTAAATACTCGTGGAGGATTGTTTGAAGATATTTTTGGGACGACCAGCGATAAAACTCTGCTGACCGATCACTACAAGGCCAACAGTGTCATGCATATTGTTGGGACACGACCAAAAGCTGATCTGGAAAAAGTCAGGTTGTACTTGGATTGTGGGGATGATGACTTCCTATATAAAGGGAATTCTTCCCTTCATATTCTCTTGCGTGACCGTCAGGTTAGGCATGAGTTTCGCATGAGGGATGGTGGACACACCTGGAGTTATTGGCGAACCGGAATCACGGATGGGCTTCGTTTCATCGGAGAGAGCTTCCACCGATAAACAGGTTAGCGATTACTTGTCCTTAACGCACCGGACGCTTACGCCTGTGCGTTTGTTGTACCGTTCACGTGCAAGATAGCCGTTACATGCGGCAATCTGTCTGACATATCCGTCATTAAACTCATCAACCGTAAACCACCCCGATTCCATAAAGTATCCGGTGGCATCAAAGCTGAAAAACCCGCCCAGTCTGTTTCGGTTGCCCGAAAAGTGCCCCTCAAAGCCACTATCGCCCCCCACTTTCAGATGGGCACCTCCATCACCATATTTATAAAAGCGGACAATCTCTTTCCAGTCTTCATCACTGGGTATGTGCCATCCTTCAGGGCAGATTCCTCTGGCTCCGATCTCTTCGGTGTACCTCATCGCCTCATCCCAGTCATATAATCCTCCATACAGGTCACAATTGTACGGATCATTGTTGTAACAGTATTTTTCAATGATGCCGTTGTTTGAAACATTAGAGTGAGGCTGATCCTTTACCGTGCTATTCACCATCTTCCCAATATTAAGGCTCCTGGCCATCCAACACTGGTCGCCGATCTGAACCGTGGGATAGACGTTTCCTTCATCATCTGTCATGGTCGGGGCCCCGGGGCACGGATTAATACTGAGTTGAAAAAAGCTGATGTCAACTTCATCTGATTCTGATCCGCAACGACTGACGATAGTCCAGCTAAGAGTGAAGCCCAAGTTAGATGAATCTCTTATGAACCAACTGTTTGGGTCATTTATGTCGCTAAAATGTCCATGGATCCCATTCACAATAGACCAGGATCCTGTTCCGTTTACCGGAGCATTTGCATTCAGTCGAACGGAGTCGGAAGTTATGGTAGAAAGATCATCGCCGGCGATAGCCGAATCAGGTAGGGGAAGAATTTGGACCAGAACAGATGCTGTGTCGGCGCAAATGTTTTCCGGGTTCCGATATCGGTAGTGGATGGCGTGAAGTCCCGGTCCGGCTTCAGACGGAATAAATTTACCATCTATCACCCCCGGACCCCAGTAATTCCCCCCGTCGGGTGTTCCGCCCGATAAAACGATGGCAGATTCCGAAACGCAGATAGAATCCCTAAAAGTCAAGCTGACTATGGGTACATCGTGTACGATCAGTTGAATGGCATCTGAATGAATTTCCTGGCACTCTCCTTCCGCAATTGAGGCTCTGAACCAAATGTTTTGTTCGGCTGATACGTTCAGCGTATCGCCGCTGGCACCTTCCAGAACTGACCAGTCTGTACCATTCGATGATTGTTGCCATTGTGCCGAGCCACGATGTGGGTTAATCATAAACTGAACACGATCCTGCTTGCAGGCATGTTCCTGGGCTGATAGGCCAGAGGCTAATGCCATGCTGGCTATGATGGTAAATAGTCTTTTCATTAAATATAAATTATCTGATAATCAGATTTTTAGATAATACTTTATCCTGAATAACGACACGAAGAAGGTAAACTCCTGGATCCAGCTCGCCCGCATCGACTTCAATACCTGTTAGGGTGTTAGCGGGAGGATACTCTTGCCGGAACACTACCAGGCCCAGTCGGCTGATTAGTTCAATTGATATGGATTTCACTAGGGTTTGGTTAATTCCCGCAATTGTAAACCGTCCATCAGAAGGGTTAGGAAAGACCGCCAAGGTTTCACTAATCGGCCGGTCATCAATCCCCAGGCACTGGTCAACATTTATCTGTACTTCACTGACGGCCTGACAACCATTCTGATCGGTAACGGTTAAACGATACGTAGTGGAGGTTGATGGTAAAGCTTCAGGATTTGGGGATGTAGGATTATCCAGTCCATCCACGGGGCTCCATAGATAAACGTAACCCGGCACACCGCCGGTTGCGGATGGGTAGCCTCCAAGAACAACTGAATGATTTTTGCAGATAAGGGTATCCTGACCGGCATCTGCGGCGAGTTCCGCTGGCTGATTAAATGACAGGACGATCTGGCCTTGTAAGGCAACTCCGGTTACCATTAAAAGGCTGATTATTAAAGTGAATTTCTTAGATGACATACGTTATGTTTAGCTGACAAAAATAGACACAAAGCCTTTGCTTCATTGATGCTCACTAAAAGAGGCTGAAAAATAATGAAGGTTTTGTCGTTATTAATCAGTTAATCAATCGGTTAGTGCACGTGTTAAAACGGTGTTAAATCCTTCAGACCCCTCCCTATCGGTTACTGAACAGCTTCGGATTCAATGCTTATCTTTGTACCCTGATTAGATCATATGACAGAAGAAGTTTTTCAGCAAGGCAGGATGCTTCCCGTTATTGAAGAGTTTTATACCTTACAGGGAGAAGGCTTTCATACTGGCAAGCCTGCCTACTTTATCCGGGTTGGCGGATGTGATATCGGATGTTCCTGGTGCGACAGTAAGTATAGTTGGAACTTTGAGGTTGACCAGCTTGTGGCTACGGATGAACTGGTGGTTCGTTGCCTACAGTACCCATCAAAGGCGGTGGTCGTAACCGGTGGTGAACCCTTACTGTACCCGCTCGATTATTTAACCAGAAAACTCAAATCAGTTGGAATTCAGACCTTTATCGAGACCTCTGGTGCCCATCCATTGACGGGTCAGTGGGATTGGATCTGCCTCTCCCCAAAAAGACAATCGCCACCCTATCCTGACCTGCTTCCTAAAGCGGGAGAGCTGAAAGTTATCATAGAGAACTCTGAGGATTTTCTCTGGGCTGAAGAAAATGCCAAATTAGTATCTGCGGATTGTCACCTATTTTTACAGCCGGAATGGAGCAAGAGGGCCATCATGACCGACCGGGTGATTGAGTATGTGAAAAGTAATCCAGCGTGGAGGCTCTCCATTCAAACGCACAAATACATTGGAATCCCTTGATTAATAGGATATTAATAATTGTTATTGTATTATTTTTTTCTGTTACTGCGGAGCAGATAACGGCTCAGGAAAGCAGAAAACCATCTTCCTTAGCTATTAAAAGGTTGGAGGCTATCAATCAACAATTTACCCAAATGGAGTGGGATAGAGCGATGGAGGGGATTCGAAAACTGACTAATCGCTATTCCGAATGGAAGGAAGCTTGGTTGCTGAAAGCCGCCATTGCGGAAGAGATGGAGTTGGAAAACGAGGAATATGAGGCGTTAGAGAGAGTGGTTCAGATTGATTCTCAATATTGTTATCATTGCCTCCTTCGTTTGGCTGAGATGGAATACAAAGCTGGTCGATATGCGGAGGCTTCCGGCTTTTTAAATCGGCATCATCAGATTCATCGTGAGCAGGTTAATGAGAACGAGCAGGAAGTCAGGCTTGCGTTGAACATCACCTTTGCTCTGGATCAGGTGACACGTTCGGGGCAGCGTGGGATTGCGCGGTTGGGGGATCGGATTAATACGGAAGCTGATGAATATTTTCCTAGTTTAACGATCGATGGGGTAATTCTCGCCTTTACCCGTCAGGAGTGGATTCAGGAGAATGAGAAACGGATCCCGGGACAGGAGGATCTGTATCAAGTCAGGATGGATTCTGGTGTTGATGCCAATCCGGAGTCATTCCCGGCACCGGTTAATACGGAAGAGAATGAAGGAACCATGAGCATGTCGCAGGATGGTCGAATCATACTGTTTACCAGTTGTGGTCGTAAAGACTCGAAGGGTAGCTGTGATTTATATATCTCCCGGAAATCTGGTTCTGAATGGTTGCCTCCTAAAAACCTGGGTTATCCCGTTAATACGCGGTATTGGGAATCCACCCCGTTTCTTGCTCCTGATAGCCGGACACTCTATTTCTCCAGCAATCGTCCCGGTGGAATAGGGGGTACAGATCTCTGGTACTCTTGCCTAAATGAAGACGGATCCTGGCAGGAGCCTGTTAACCTTGGATCTCCCGTTAATACGCCAGGAAATGAAATGTCTCCTTTTATCCTTCCGGATGGCCAGTTTTTATTTTTCTCGTCAGATGGTCATATTGGAATGGGAGGGATGGACCTTTATCGGTCTCAATCCAATGAAAATTCGGGTTGGGATGAACCACTGAATTTGGGGTATCCCATTAATACTCATTACGATGAGGAGGCGTTGACCATGCCGGGTAGGGCCTATTTTGCCATTTTTTCATCCAATAGAAGTGATTTGGGAGGGAAGGATCTGTATCGTTTTACTCCTTCGGATTCAATCAGACCAACCCGGTCGGTGATTGTACGTGGAACCGTCAAGAACCGTCTCACTGGCGAACCGCTCAGGGCAGCAATTGAGATATCTGCAACTGAGGCATCCTCTACCAGTCGCGTGGAGTCGGATGATCGTACGGGAGAGTTTTTAATGGGTATGCCAGTCAGCCGACTTTACCGGGTCAATGTAACAGCTCCCGGATTTCTTTTACACTCGGATCAGATTGATGGTGATACCTTGAGTCGATATCAGGTCATCGAGAAGGAGTTTTTTCTCGAACCGATTCAGGTAGGATCTTCAATAGTCCTCCGAAATGTTTTCTTCGAGACTGATTCATTTGCCCTTCTACCATCCTCGAAAGGGGAGCTTGATGAACTCGTCATTCTTGTCAGACAGAATCCTCGAATGATCATTGAGATTGGTGGCCATACTGATTCTACAGGTTCTCCTGAGTACAATCAAGAGCTTAGTCAGAAGCGAGCAGAATCTGTTCGAAACTATCTGATTGGTAATGGAATAGGTTCTGATAGATTATCAGTTAAGGGTTATGGTGATACTCGGCCCATGGCTTCGAATGAGACCCCGGAGGGTCGATCACTGAATCGAAGAACCGAGATCAAGGTTTTACGGATCGAATAGAAAAAGGCTGCCTTTCGAGGCAGCCTTTTTTTTAAACCTTCTACCGGTTTTTCTTAGGAAAATCGGGTATTGGGGGAACCGTTTTTTTGTAGGTTTTCATCTCTTCTAGGATGAGTTCGATGGCTTTATCAGGCTGTCGGTCGATACCCTGATACTCTTCGTAGGGATCATTATCGATGACTACGTCAGGTTCTACGCCGTAACCTTCTATGATAAAGCCACTTCCATCTGCAGCATAAGGAGCATAGGATGGGGTGACCAGAGATCCTCCGTCGATACAGGAAATGGATCCGGAATAGCCCACAACGCCTCCCCAAGTCCGTACGCCCACCAGTTTACCCAGGTTCAGATGCCTGAAACGATAGGGGAACAGGTCGCCATCGGAAGCTGAATAACGATCGATCAGCGCAATCTTTGGACCGGTTAGGGTTCCGACCGGGTTGACCGAGCCACGTTTCTGGTTGGTGTTCATGGTGGCATAGGTAATCTCTCGCTGGAGTCGTTCAATAATCATGGGGGAGACGTTTCCGCCACCATTGCCACGGTCATCGATAATCAAGGCTTTTTTGGTTAGCTGTGGGTAGTAGTGCTTCACAAATTCGTTCAGCCCGGTAACCCCCATATCCGGAATATGGATATAGCCTACCTGGCCATTGGTTGCTTCATCAACCTTACGGATATTCTCCTGCACCCAATTATAATAGTATAGTGAGGATTCATCAGCAAGGGTTTTCACCAGTACAGTCCGGGGATTATTTCCTTTGGCATCGCTTGAGACGGTCATTTCGATGAGCTGGTTGGCTTTGCCCACTAACAGAGAATAGAGATCATTTGTTTCTTTAACTGATTGTCCATCAATGGATAAGATAAATTCCCCTTCTTTAACCTGTGCTCCTTCTTCTGTTAAGGGAGACCGAAGTTGGGTACTCCAGTTAGCGCCGGGTATGATATGGTCAACCCTGAAATATCCGGAATCGTCCTGACTAATTTTGGCACCCAGGAGGCCGGTTCTAATTCGTTCAGGAGTTGGTATTTCTCCGTTATTAACATAGGCATGACCCACATTTAGTTCGCCAACTAATTCGCCGAGGATATAAGAAAGATCAGAGCGGTGGCTGACGTAGTTGACCAGGGGTTCATATTTTTCATGCATGGCCTTCCAGTTCACACCGTGCATGCCTGGATCGTAGAAGAAATCCCTCATGTGGCGCCAGCTTTCGTTATAAATCTGATTCCATTCGGCTTGCAGATCCACCATTACTTTCAGTCCGGAAAGGTTGATGGGGTCATTGATCGTGACTTTTCCGCCTGGTAAGTCAATCACCTCGTAGCGGTTACCCTGTCTCACGAGCATCTTTTTCCCGTTTGGACTCAGGCTGAAGCTTAATCCCTGCCCCAGTTCGGTCTCTTTTTTCTTTTTCAGGTCGTAGAGTTTAAACGCTCCCCGTCCTCTGGATGAGGAGTAGCTGTAGTAGATGCGGTCCTTAACTGCCTCAATTCCATAGTAATTCCCTGCAGGGACAGGTAGTTCAATAATTCGGGAAATGATGTTTTCGGGATCGATTTCAATCGGGGCTTCATCTTTCTTTTGATCTCCATCGGCTTTTTGAGTTTCCCCAACCGTAGCCACCTCATCGTCCTTTGGGGCGAAAGGCGATGGGGTATTGGGATTCAAGGTCGCCAGGTATAGCTTGTTCATGTCCTGGTAACTATGATTCCATTCGGTTGATGAATAGGTTGGATTGAAGGTTCTTGCGGAGACAAAGACAAGGTATTTGCCGTCGCGGCTAAAAACGGGATTACCGGAATTGTACCAGCTGTCGGTTACCTCATACACTTTTTTCGATTCTGCTGAGTAGAGACGAATGATGGAGGAGCCTTCCTCTGGTTTGACAAAGGCGATCCATTTGCTATCGGGCGACCAGGTGTATTGACGGATCGGTCCGAGGTCGGATTCTGCCACGAGTGTTTTCTTTTCGGATTCGACATCGACCATCCAGAGTTTGTTTCTCTTGTCTGAGAATAGGATAGATTTACTATTGGGTGCCCAGTCGAGCCCGAATAGGTAGGTATCGTTTTTCTTGGTCAGAGATTTCGGGGTAGTTTCAGCTTTCGGGTCTTGGATATAGATTTCAAATTCTCCGGACAGGTCTGAGATGAAGGCGATCCATTTACCATCTGGTGACCAGGAGGCTCCCTGTTCGTGTACATCGGATGTTCGGGTCAGGTTACGAGTAATACCCTCTTTAGCTGGAACATTGAAAAGTTCGCCTCTTGCGGAGATGATTAGTCGTTCGCCGTTAGGTGATAAGCCTATGGAACGGATGGATTTTGCAGCGTCTTTCAAAACTTTTCGATCATTCAGGAAATCGTTCTGAATGAATATTTTGAGTTTATCCAGTTTCCCGTCAGCCAGGTTGAAGGTATAGAGGAATCCGCCGTTTTCGAAGATAATACGTTCATTTCCCAGCGATGGGAACTTGATATCAAACTCTTTGAAGTTAGTTACTTTAGAAATCTCTCTGGTAGGGATATCGTAACAGAACAGGTTCATGGTCCGGTCGCGGTCCGATAGAAAATAAATTTTGTTTTCGGCCCACATAGGAAAGATATCCTGTGCTGGATTATTGGTGATATTTTCACTCTTACCAGTAGTGAAATCAAAGATCCAGACATCATCGGCCATTCCTCCCTGATAATACTTCCAGGTTCGGAACTCACGAAAAACTCGGTTATAGGCTAATTTCTTTCCATCCGGGGAGTAAGAATTAAACCCTGCGACAGAGAATGGGAGCTCTTCCGAGAGTCCTCCAGAGGCAGAAACTTTGAAAAGCTGGCCTTTGAAGTCATTAAATGTTTGTTTGCGTGATCGGTAAACCACCTCTTTACCGTCGGGTGTCCATCCCATAACGATGTTATTGGGACCCATCCGGTCGCCAATATCGTCGCGTGAGAGGGTAGCCGTGTGGGTTAGGCGTTCGGGAACTCCACCGGAGGAAGGGATTGTAAATACTTCAGTATTACCATCATATTGAGCAGTGAAAGCTATTGTTTTTCCGTCAGGTGAGAACTTCGGGAAAATTTCAAAACCATCATGAGAAGTCAGCTTGCGTGCAGTGCTACCTGGCCATGTTGCACTGTAGAGGTCACCTCCGTAGGAAAAGACGACCTGATCGCCATGAATAGCTGGAAATCGAAGCAACCGTGCTTCTTCCTGACTCTGGAGATTCAGAGTCAGCAGGACGAGAAAGATGGAAAACAGAAGTTTACGTTTCATAGTAAGCCATTTTTTATGATTGGATAACAGAATGCGAGGTAAAAGATTTCTCACCGCTTTCGAAATATAGCATTTACGTCTAGGAAAACAATTGATGAAAGTCATGGAAAAAGTGTGAGATTTATAATAACCAGCTGAAAAGCAATGAAATAAATAAAGAAAATAATGATAAAAATCATACCAACAACTTCTGGAAGATTGGTCAATACGGTTAATTTTGCAGGGCAATAATTTAATGGTAACCGTAACGACCAATCCGATATGAAAGTAAAAAGAATTGAACACATTGGGATTGCAGTCAACCACCTGGAGGAGGCCATCCGCTTTTACGAGGATGTTCTGGGTTTAAGCTGCTACGGAGTGGAGGAGGTGCCTGATCAGAAGGTCAGGACTGCTTTCTTCAAGGTAGGGGACACCAAGATTGAACTTCTTGAATCAACCGATCCGGAGGGGCCGATTGGCCGATTCATTGAGAAAAAGGGTGAGGGAATTCATCATATGGCATTTGCCGTGGATGAGACTGCTCCAGCGCTGGCTGAGGCAGCTGAGAAGGGGATCAGGCTCATTGATGAGAAGCCACGGAAAGGTGCCGAAGGTCTTAATATCGGATTTCTGCATCCGAAATCAACGCTTGGTGTGTTAACCGAATTTTGTTCCGATAAGTAAATACAATTAAATATGTCCAATCAGGATAAGATCAGAGAACTGATCAAAAAAAGAGAAGAGGCCAAACTCGGCGGCGGGGTTAAGCGTACTGATGCCCAGCATGCTAAAGGCAAAATGACAGCCCGGGAACGAATCGATATGCTGTTGGATGACGGCAGTTTCGAGGAGTACGATATGTTTGTAACTCACCGGTGTACAAACTTTGGAATGGAGAAACAACAGATCCTTTCTGATGGTGTTGTTACAGGTCATGGTACAATCGACGGGCGGGTAGTTTACGTTTTTGCACAGGATTTCACCGTATTCGGTGGAGCTCTGTCAGAAGCTTTTGCGATGAAGATCTGTAAAGTGATGGATCAAGCCATGAAAGTTGGTGCTCCCGTTATCGGAATCAATGACAGCGGTGGTGCCCGGATTCAGGAGGGCGTTAACTCGCTAGCTGGATATGCCGAAATCTTTGAGCGCAACATCCTCGCTTCAGGCGTGATTCCTCAAATCAGCGCGATCTTCGGTCCTTGTGCTGGAGGTGCTGTCTATTCACCGGCTCTTACCGATGTGATCATCATGAGCGAACAAAATTCCTATATGTTCGTGACAGGCCCGAAGGTAACCAAAACCGTTACCGGTGAGGATATTACCGTTGAGGACCTGGGTGGACCGCTGGTACATGGGAAAAAATCTGGGGTTGTACAGTATATAGCTAAGGATGAAGAGGAAGGATTGATGCTTATTCGTAAAGTGTTAAGTTATCTGCCTTCCAATAATCTGGAAGAGGCTCCTTTGGCAGAAACCAATGACCCGGTTGACCGCCTTTCGGATGCATTGAATGAAATCATACCGGAGAACCCAAATCAGCCTTACAATGTGAAGGATGTCATCCACGAGATTGTTGATGATGCCGAGTTTTTCGAGATGCATCGTAATTATGCACAAAACATTGTGGTTGGATTTGCTCGGTTTAATGGTGCTTCGGTTGGCATCGTCGCAAACCAGCCCAATTATATGGCTGGCTGCCTTGACATCGATGCCTCCAAAAAGGCTGCTCGGTTTGTCCGCCTTTGCGATTGCTTTAACGTGCCTCTTCTTACCCTGGTCGATGTTCCCGGTTTCCTCCCGGGTAGTGGTCAGGAGTACGGTGGAATCATATCCAATGGGGCTAAACTTCTCTATGCTTACGGTGAGGCTACTGTTCCGAAGGTGACTGTTACCTTAAGAAAATCCTACGGAGGAGCTCACGATGTGATGAGCTGTAAACAATTACGCGGTGATATCAATTACGCATGGCCAACTGCCGAAATCGCTGTCATGGGTGCCTCTGGTGCTATCGAAGTGATTGAGGGAAAGGCTATTAGCGCCATTGCCGATCCGGAAGAGAAGAAAAAGTACTTCGACACCAAGGTCGCCGAATACAAGGAAAAGTTTGATAATCCTTATGAGGCTGCACGCTATGGTTATATCGATGATGTCATCGAGCCTCGTAACACCCGTTTCAGAATAATCCGGGCATTCCAGGCTCTGGCTACCAAAAAGGATACCAATCCACCGAAAAAGCACGGGAATATCCCACTATAAAAAGAAACAAAATGCTATTACTGATATCTGCGAATCCGGAGGAGATGAGGCTGGGAGTAATCATTACTATTACTGGTGTAGCGGTTGTTTTTGCTGCGCTCCTAGCATTGAGCATTGTTTTCAATCAGATTCCACGGATCCTGAAAATCCAAATTCGCCGGAAAACCATCAAGACTAAGGGCCCTGATAGTAAGGAAAAATGTTGCCCAGAGGTCAGCTCCGGTAATGTCACTGCTATTGCATTGGCTTTGCATCTTTTCTTCGATGATGTCCATGACAAGGAATCTACCAAACTGACGATCGAAAAGGTGTCCAAACGGTATTCACCTTGGAGTTCAAAAATTTACGGAATGAGAAACTTACATTTAAAATAATTCGAAAGACCCGCGATGAAATCATTCAAGTTCACCATAGAGGGCGTTAAGTACGATGTCGATGTCAAGTCAGTGGTTGACAACATCGCTCAAGTCGAAGTTAACGGAACCAGCTTTGAGGTCGAAATACACCGACAGGCTCCTGTTACAAAAACCCCGGTCCTGCTTAGGGGACCAGTGAAAAGCCCCGAAGCTCCAAAAACAACAACCCTGACAGGCTTCACCAAGGTTAGATCTCCGCTTCCCGGAAATATCCTGTCTGTCATCAAGAAAAATGGTGATAAGGTTAACAGAGGGGAATTGGTCCTGACTTACGAAGCTATGAAGATGGAGAATCAGATTCTGGCTGAGAAGGAAGGCGTGATCCGACAACTCACTCTTTCACCCGGAGACATAATTATCCAGGACCAGGTATTATTTGAAATTGAATAAGTCGATGAAGAGAGCCATCACAATATTCGGAATCCTTGCTATTCTTGGACTGGTTTCCTGGATTCTTCCAGGCGCCCAGGCCAGCGGGGCTTCAGAAAAGGAAACGGTCGAAACGGCCGTAGTTCAGCAGCAGCAAGTGCAACAGGTTGATCCGTCAGATCAGGAGGATCTGTCTTTTGTTCAGGCTGCGAAAAACGGAATCAAGCGATTTTTTAGCTTCAGTGGCTTTGCTAATGCAACCCCGCAGCACCTGATTATGATTGTAATTGGTCTGATATTCATATATCTGGCTATTAGATTTGAATATGAGCCACTCTTGCTCATTCCCATTGGTGCCGGGATTCTACTCGGGAATATCCCATTTCTCCTTAACGCGGGGATGGGTATTGGAGTTTATGAGCAAGGTAGTGTTTTGAACTTTCTCTATTTCGGGGTGCGATACGGGGTCTATCCCCCGTTGATCTTCTTGGGGTTAGGTGCCATGACCGACTTTTCATACCTCATTTCCAATCCGAAACTCCTGTTACTCGGTGCTGCTGCCCAGGTGGGTATTTTTATCACCCTCCTAAGTGCCCTTGCCTTTGGCTTTAGCCCACCGGAAGCCGCTGCTATCGGTATTATCGGAGGAGCAGATGGCCCAACGGCAATTTTTACTTCCTCTAAGCTGGCCGATGGGGTCAAGATGTGGAACGGTGTGACAACTTCCAACCTCATTGGTCCTATCGCTATTGCGGCATACTCCTACATGGCTCTGGTGCCAATCATGCAGCCACCAATAATGAAGCTCCTGACTAGCCGGAAAGAGCGTCGTATCCGCATGAAATCACCGAGGCAAGTATCGCGGCTCGAAAAAATACTCTTCCCGATTATCGGACTACTGCTGACCTGCTTTCTCTCGCCAAGTGCTTTGCCACTGCTTGGAATGCTCTTCTTTGGTAATCTATTGAAAGAGAGTGGCGTAACTCGTCGATTGGCCGATACAGCAAGAAATTCATTGATTGATATCGTTACCATTCTGATCGGTTTAACAGTGGGTGCTTCAACTCAGGCGGATGTATTCCTGACAGGCAAATCACTCCTGATCTTTGGATTGGGTGCCTTTTCCTTCCTCGTTGCCACAGCCTGTGGAATCCTGTTCGCTAAGCTGATGAACCTGTTCCTGAAACCTGAGAATCGTGTCAACCCTTTGATCGGCTCTGCCGGTGTATCAGCAGTACCAGATGCAGCTCGGGTTTCACAGG
>JAAYIP010000308.1 GCA_012523435.1 Bacteroidales bacterium
AGCCCGATATGTACCCGGGGCAAAAAACCGTTCCGGATAATCTCGGCAGCAATCATCCGGATATCATCATTCAAGGTAACCACATGATCGGAATCCCATCGCACCGGCCGCGTCACATGTAACAGAATCTCATCCAGAAATTGCAGGCACGAAGAGATCTTGTCGCCCACCTGCTCGGTCGGGTGAAAATGCCCGTTATCCAGGCAGATGAGAATGCCCCGGCTGATGGCATAACCCAGATAAAAATCGTGACTCCCTACCGTCATTGATTCAGCCCCGATACCAAAAAGCTTACTCTCTACTGCATCCCGCATGTGCTCCCTGGGATACGCCACCGCCAACGCTTCATCCAAAGATTTCTTCAGCAACGTACGGTATCCATTGCGATCGATCGGTTCATCCTTCGACCCATCGGGCACCCAAATATTATGTATACAACAGCTGTTCAATTGCTTACCAATCTCCGCTGATATCGCCCGGCATCGTTTCACATGCTCCACCCAGAACTGCCTGTTCGATTCGTTCTTGCTCGAGAGCGTGAACCCATCGGCTGCCCGCGGATGAGAAAAACAGGTGGAGTTGAAATCCATCCCGATATGATGCGACCGACACCAGTCGATCCAGCTCTGGAAATGCTCCACTCCGATCTGATCGCGATCGACTAACTTACCGCCGAAATCGCCATAGATAGCATGGAGATTCAGGCGCTGCTTGCCGGGCAGTAAAGTCATCACCTGGTCCAGATCCGCCCGCACCTCGTCCAAACTGCCCGCTTTGCCGGGGTAATTTCCCGTAGCCTGTATCCCCCCTCCCGATAGCTGGGCGTCGGGAGTCTCAAAACCACCCACATCATCCGTCTGCCAACAGTGCAAGCTGATTTTGACCCCATCCATGGCCGCAATAGCCTCATCGGTGTTAACTCCAAGCTGAGCATACTGTTCACGGGCAATTTCATAAGCCCTGGAAATCAAGTTGTTATTCATCATTTACTGGTTTTATCAGTCTGTTGATCAAATCTATTCACTATAAGGCATTTCCAATCCCGACCAGGGCCACTGCCAGGAAGATTACCAGGATCCCAATGAAGATGGTCCACTTGGTTTTCCGTGACACCCCGCTCCACTCCTTGCGATAGAGGCCCCACAGGTTGGCGGTCAGGATGATGGTTGACATGTGCAGGATCCAGGAGCTGGCTCCATTGCCCAGCTTGCTCTCACCCATGCCGTAGAAAAAGAACTGCAGGAACCAGGTGGTGCCCGCCAGTGCCGAGAACATCATGTTTTTCGCGATGGGAGTTGAGCGGTTGGTGAAATCGCGATACGAGCGGTTCTTCAGGCTCAGGATGGTGGTCCAGATGAAGTTCGTGGTTAATCCGCCCCACAAGATTACCACATAGGCTACATTATTCTGAAACAAAGGATTATAACCCGCAGCCACCGCAGCTTCGGCCATCGGTTTGCCAGCTTCGATGCCGAAATTCATGAAGGAGCTAAGAATGCCCGAGATGACAGCGATGATCAGCCCTTTTACCAGGCTAAACTCCGCAATGGTGGCCCGCTTCTGCTCTTCCGGCAGCTCCCGTTCCTTCATCATCCCGGCTCTCCCCGATATCGCGATACCCACGAGGCAGACCAGTACTCCCACCAGCACAACCTGTCCGCCGGTGGAAGAGATCATATCGATAAAGGAAATCTTTCCATCGGTTGGAAAGATCGAGTAATAGACCGGGGGCACGATGGCTCCAAAGGCAGCACAGAAACCCAGCACCACCGAGTTACCCAGTGACATGCCTAAATACCTGACTCCCAAGCCATACGACAAGCCTCCAATTCCCCACATCAGCCCCATGAAGTAGGTCCAGCCGAGAACCCGACCAGGGGTTGAGGCGATGATCTCGGCAAATCCCGGGACGGTCAGCCAGGCGGCCAGCGGTGGCACAATCAGCCACGAAAAAAGGCCTCCAAACATCCAGAAGCTCTCCCAGGCCCACCGCCTGACCTTATTATACGGCATATAGAAGCTGCCCGAAGCAAACCCTCCGATCGAATGGTAAAGAATCCCGAGAATAACCTGCATATGCTATGGTTTAGGGTGACTATTGGACCCGGTCCGGCCCGTCCGGCACACGTCAATCCAAAAATAGCTTTTTCCCGGAGCAATTCTAAAGCCCGGAGAACAATTCGGGCAGTTGTTTGTTCCACCTGAAAGACAATACGATGAATAACTTACTGATCGAAATCCCTGTCAAAAACAGGATGGCAAAACCTATGTCAGCCTGATGGACCCTCACACCATGGCCAATGTGCTGCCCGAATCGGTTGCCCAGACCATGGCGGAGGTCACCAATGAACTCATCGGGATTATTCAGGATAGCATCAAATAAGCCACGTCCGGCCAATAAGCCCATCGTCGGCAATCAATTTGA
>JAAYIP010000309.1 GCA_012523435.1 Bacteroidales bacterium
ATTTTAGGCGGGATCCGGCTGTGCAGATAGAGTTCGTTCTTTTCCGGACGAATCCAAAAGCCGTTCAGCTCCGGATATTCTCCGGGCCCCTTCCCAACCCGCTGGATCCGATAGCGAAACCGGCCAGTGGTATCGAAGCAGATTATCGCCTTTAATGTTTTGTCCATGATGTAGAGATCGCTTCCTTCCAATACCATGTGATCTGCTTGAGAGAAGAGCGACCCTGGATGGCCCTCTAAAGGAATGAGCCTGATATCTTCCAGATAAGGACTCAGGTCGATGACATCTGATTTCTCCAGGCTGATCACAGGTCCTGATTCCATGGGAGCCTCGGGAGCCCGGTTACAGCATGAAAGCATGGCCAGGGTGAGTAGAATGGTAATCGTTTGTGCAGTTTTCATGATTCAATAGTTTTTTCAGTTGGTTGAGGGGAAAAGATTAGCGATTTGATCAAGATAGTATTCATTATCAGCATCTTCAGATGGCTGAAAAAGATGGGGCGAGGCCGCCGTCGGAGTTTGCCCGGTGACAAAAAAGAGAGGGAAGGCAACTTCCTCAAACCATCCATCGTAGCCATCCGTCACTATCCTTCCAAAAGGGGTGTCCGGTAGGATCAAACGCCGGTGCTTCCAGTTCGAATGACCTGATTCGCTCGTATAAATCACCCGGACATTCTCGGATCCAATCACTGGCAGACGCTTTTTAAGTGTGAAAAGCGCCTGTTCAATGCAGCTGGAGCATTGCTGGTCGGACAGGAATAAAATCAACCTCATCGAATCTCCTAACCATTCTTGTAAGCTCACAATTGAGTGATCCTCAGTCTCAATGGATAGTTCCATCGGAACCTCACGGCTACCTGTTGCGATGCACCACCTACGCTCTGACTGTACCCTTAAGAGAGCCCTGTCTAACAATGCAATCTGCTGCATGGCTTCACCCGTACTGCTTTTCAATTGACCAATCTTGTTGATCATTAACCAAATCACCGATAGGCTCAGACAAAAAAGCAATAAGAGTGCACTCACGTATTGAACTTCTTTAATCTTGCTCATTGTGAGCATTTTACACCAACAGAACAACCCATAAACTTGCGACCGGTGAGTTGACAACACGGTCTGATTTCATACACATCGACTAACCGGCTAAACCCCCCTCCTAACCATCCGTACTGCTCTAACCGGGTGTCAACAACAACCCGCTCATGGCTGACTTCATACCCAACCCATACCCCGTCAGGAGGATTGTTCTTTTCAACCGTTACAACCCCATCTCCTTCATCCATGGAAAATGCTTTCATACTGAGCATGTTGCCAGTCATCAGGAGCGAGATGACTAGCATCAATCCAATTCTTGTTTTTAATGAACTCATGTGCTTACAATACATTTTGTTTCCTACTCGTTGAAGGTTTTTCGGAATCCACCTTTTCTATTGAATATGGATGCCGCTTAAGCCTCTGAACGGAAAAAATCATCCCGTTTTTTCGACCAACCGGGATTTTTAAAAAAGCCTACCTTTAGACGCGTAAAATGATGGATATGATCCCTTTTGAAGATGCCCTCCGGATAGCTATGCAGAATGCCTCCTTGGGTAGTGTAGAAGTAGTTGGTTTTGAGGAGGTTGTGGGGCGAGTGTTGGCTTCGCCGATCTTTTGTGATATGGATCTCCCCCCTTTCGACAAGAGTGCAATGGATGGTTTTGCCTGCCGACGAGAGGATCTGAATCGCGAAATGCGCTGCGTTATGGTCATCCCTGCTGGAACTAAGCCGGACCGAGCAATCGGCCCTGGAGAATGTGCACGAATCATGACCGGTTCAATAGTCCCGGATGGCGCTGATGTGGTGATCCGGGTGGAGGATTCCTCCATGATCGGAGATCTGGTGACATTTACAGCATCGAAAACTGCTTCGAATATCTGCTACCAAGGTGAGGATGCCCATTCCGGCGACCAGATCCTGGAATCAGGAACCCTCCTAACCTCCAGGCATGTCCCAATCCTCGCCAGCGTGGGCGCTGTCAATGTTGAAGTGTACCTCCTGCCGCAAATATCCCTCCTGTCAACCGGTACCGAACTGGTCGAACCACACCTCAAACCGGAAGTCTCACAAATAAGAAACTCCAACGCGTACCAAATGGTCGCCCAGCTAAATGCCATGGGCATCGATCCGGATTATTATGGCATCGCACCTGATAACGAAGAGACAACCAGACAGATGATCGAGGAAGCGTTGGAAAATTCTGATATCCTGATTCTTACCGGTGGAGTCTCTATGGGGGAATTTGATTTTGTTCCCCGAACCTTGGAGTCATTGGGAGTGCATTTTCACTTTACCCGCGTGGCAATCCAACCGGGAAAACCAACCCATTTCGGTTCTGGGAATGGGAAATTTGTTTTCGGATTACCGGGGAATCCTGTTTCGTCATACCTGACCTTTGAAATGCTAGCAAAACCATTCATTTATAAATGTATGGGCTATGATTGGACACCAAGAATTATCCCGCTGAAACTTGGTGCCGATATCAGTAGAAAAAAGACCGACCGAATGGCCTCTCTGCCAATCAGAATAGGAGCTGATGGCTGTGCCTATCCGTTAGAATACCACGGTTCGGCACATCTGTTGGCTTTGAGTCAGGCAGATGGATACATCAGTTTGCCAATTGGTTGTAGTAATTTGAAAAATGGAAGCTCAATCGATGTACGACTCTTTTAATCGAAGGATCAACTACCTTCGTATCTCCGTGACTGACCGGTGCAACCTGAGATGTCGGTATTGTATGCCGGCAGAGGGAGTTCAGCTGCTCAGCCACGACGAGATCCTCCGGTTCGACGAGATCATGGAGGTGGTTGATATTGCTGTTGCACGTGGCGTAGATAAAATCCGCATTACCGGCGGAGAACCACTGGTAAGAAAAGGAGTGGTCGAACTGATCGCAATGATTGCCAAATTGGAGGGGGTTAAGGATCTGGGTATGACCACTAACGGACTCCTCCTGGAGCAGTACGCTGTGGCCCTGAAAGAGGCAGGGCTGATGCGCGTGAATATCAGTATGGATACAACTGATCCCGACCGATACCGCGAAATCACCCGCATCGGCGATATATCCCTGCTGTTCCGCGGCATCAAAGCAGCTGTTTCCGCTGGCTTGACCCCCGTTAAATTAAACTGTGTCATTAAAAAGACTCCTGAAGAGCCAGATGCTCAATTGGTTAAGCGTTTTGCTGAGGATAACGGCCTGCAGGTCAGGTTTATTCACGAGATGAATCTGGAAACCGGTTATTTTCGCCCGGTTATCGGGGGTGATGGGGGGGATTGTAAAAAATGTAATCGCCTTCGCCTTACCAGCAATGGGATCATTAAACCGTGCCTTTTTAGTAGCGATGGCTTCTCTGTTAGGGAACTGGGTGCAGCTATAGCCCTAGAAAAAGCCCTGCGGGCTAAACCAAAGTCGGGTGGGGTGAATTCCCGCGATGAGTTTTATAACTTAGGTGGCTAATACCCAAGTTTTTAGTAAGTATTACCATGAAATCAGATAAAGAACCTAAAGAATTAAGTCATACCGATGATTCCGGTCGCGCCAGAATGGTGGATGTTGGATCAAAACCGGATCAACTCAGGATTGCGCGAGCAGAAGGTTTTATCAGACTAAAGCCGGAAACAGTGACACTGATTCGCCAAAACCTGATGAAGAAAGGCGATGTTCTAATTATCGCTGAGGTCGCCGGCGTGCAAGCAGCCAAAGCAACCCCAAGCCTGATACCCCTCTGCCATCCAATCCAGATTTCTCAAGTGACCGTGAAAACCACCCTTCTGGAAGAAGGAGTCATGGCCGTGAGCGAAGTCCGATGCATTGGCCAGACCGGCGTGGAAATGGAGGCACTAACGGCTGTCTCTGTCGCTCTGCTAACAGTTTATGATATGTGTAAAGCAGTAGATAAGACCATGACTATCGAGTCAATTAATCTGATCGAAAAAACGAAGCATGACCTTCCCCGATAAAATACACATTCTGGTGATTACGCTGAGTGATCGGGCCTATGCTGGCGTATATCCGGATCAAAGCGGACCAGCCATTACCCGGCTAGCAGAGGAATTCTTTCTGGCCAAGGAGTTAAAGTCTGAAATCCAGAATGTCCTTTTGCCTGATGACCCTGAAAAGCTGACTGCAATACTTAAAAGTGCAATAAACAGCGGTTTTCATGTCGTGTTTACCACCGGAGGTACCGGTCTGGGACCGCGTGATATGACCCCGGATGTTGTTAAGTCTTTACTGGATAAAGAAATACCCGGAATCATGGAGATGATCCGGGTGAAACATGGGCTGATCAAGCCAGCAGCCCTGTTGTCGAGGTCAATTGCCGGGGTGTCAGGAAAAACCTTGGTCTATTGCCTCCCGGGAAGCGTCAAAGCAGTGGAAGAGTATTGCCCTGAGATACTTCCCACCATCACGCATTCGTTGAAAATGATTTTGGGAATTAGCGATCATAGCGATTAATCTCCTTTATTCAATAACTAGTCTGATTACCCGTGAGTTACTTCCGGTGGTGATTTTTAGAAACCAGATTCCCGGAATCATATTAGCGGGTTCAAGAATCTCACACAACGCATTCGTAGGACCAAATTGACGAGTTAAAACCTCCTGACCTACCAGGTTAACTAACCTAATATCCCCACAGGCCCTCTCGGGGAACCCGACTTCCAGAATGAACTTTCCGTGCGAAGGATTGGGATAACCTCCGCCCAGAAGTCAAAACGGCCTGCTGAACCGATGGAGCTGCTCTGGTTAGCCCGCCCAGGTGTGCCAAAGTCGCCAGCTCCAAAAACCGAGGTCGACAGCAGCCAAGCCGAAGAATCATCATTGTTCCCAGCATCCAGGTGAGCGGGTGATAACTCCATCGAAGCCCCCGAGGCTAACGGCCAGCCCGAATCATATTCCACCTCGTCAATAATCCTTTCGTCCGAAGTACAAAGGATCACCTGATCATTTGTGTTGGCCAAAGTGAAACTCTTATAGACATAATCAACCAAAACTCCCCCATTTAACTCCTGGTCTGCCTCCCTGCCCAGAATCCAAAAGGCTCCCGGTTGAATCACTAATTCATCCTCCGAATCAATCCGATGCTTATTGCTTCCTTTATCTTTGATAACGAGATTGTTAATCAGTATGGGTTCGTTTGTGCTGTTCCAGATCTCAACCCACTCACCCTTGCTGTCATCCACAGCAGCCGGGTTAGTCATTATCTCCGTGATAACCAGCGCCCCAGAGGCCGGCCCCTCCTGTGCGGTGACAGGACAAAAAGGAGCTAAAATCCCTAACATCAAAAAAAATAGGTAGTTAACTTTCATGGTAACAGTTCGTATTGATTTATTCTGATTTTATAGATGCAGATCTATCAAGGAAATGGAAAAAATGACAGATGTAATTTTTCGAACCCGCCTAAATCGATAAACTTGTACATTAAACCAAGTTAATTATGATTGAGACCCTTTTAAACCACAGATCGATCCGGAAATTCAAGCAGGCTCCAGTGGAACAGGAAAAGCTGAAACGCATAATGGAAGCAGCTTCACGTGCCTCCACTACGGGTAATATGCAGGTGTACAGTATCGTTGTGACCTCCGATGAGGAGATTAAACGGCAGCTGTGGGAGTCTCATTTCCG
>JAAYIP010000310.1 GCA_012523435.1 Bacteroidales bacterium
GGGCCAGCCCGAAATGAGTGCATCCGATTTCCTGAAATTGATGCGCGATAGAAAAGCACTTGTGGAAATCGATACCGCGCTGACTAACCGGTCGGTTAATGAAGGCTTTTCGGGTGGCGAAAAGAAACGTAACGAAATATTCCAAATGGCCATGCTCGATCCTACCTTGGCCATTCTCGATGAAACCGACTCTGGTCTCGATATCGATGCATTGAAAACGGTGGCTAACGGAGTCAATCGCCTGAAACGACCGGATAATGCAGTGATTGTTATTACTCACTATCAGAGACTTCTGGATTACATCGTGCCCGATTTTGTGCATGTCCTCTTTAATGGAAAAATCGTTCGGTCGGGAGATAAAGACCTTGCCCATGAGCTGGAAGAGAAGGGATATGACTGGATTCGGGCAACCAATTGAAAAAATATGGCAGAAAAAATAGCCAGCGATAGAATCAATAATCAGTTGACCGATTGGTATTTAGAAAATCAGGATAAACTGATAACAGCCTCAAGCCCAGTACTTAACAAAAGTAGGGCCGAGGCAATCGAAGTGTTTAGGGAATTGGGGATTCCGGATCGTACACTTGAAAAATATAAGTATACCGATGTCAGTGCCAGTTTTCTGGCTTCATTCAATCGTTACATTGGGCCAAGAAAGATTCTCTTTGATGTGGATGATCTTTTTCGCTGCGATATTCCAGAGTTGGATACGGAGCTGGCTCTCTTGGTGAATGGTTGGTTCTATGAAAATCGCCCGAAACTGGACCATCTCCCCGGTGGAATTATCATGGGTAGCCTGGCAGAAGCAGCACGTCAATATCCCGATCTGGTTACCCAGCACTACAAAAGCTACGCTGATTACCACAAAGACGGCTTGGTTGCGTTGAATACGGCCTTTGCTCAAGACGGGGTTTTTGTTTACCTGCCTAAAGGAACCAACCAAGACAGATCTATTCAAGTGGTTAATCTCCTTCTTTCACCCGAAGATCTGTTCGTGCAACACCGAAACCTGATCATCGTCGAGGAGGGAGCTTTTGCACGAGTCGTCATTTGTGACCACTCCCTGTCGCCCTACCAGTTTCTTACTAACTCAGTGACAGAGGTCTATGTCGGACCCAATGCCTCGCTCGATCTGATTAAGCTACAGAATGAGCACGACCGCTCTAGTCAGCTGGCTTCTACATTTTTTCATCAGGAACGGGACAGCCGGGTTACCTTTAATACCACCACCCTTCATGGTGGCGTGATCCGAAATAATGTGTATGCCCGCTTAAACGGCCCCGGGGCGGAAAATCAAACCTTGGGCCTTTCACTGTCTGATCAGAAGCAACATATTGATAATTATATATTTATCGATCATGCTGCTCCAAATTGCTTAAGCAATCAGAATTTTAAATCGATACTCGACGAAGAGGCAACCGGAGCGTTCACCGGAAGAATACTGGTGAGGCCGGGAGCCCAAAAGACCGTCGCTTATCAGGCTAATAACAGCATCCTGATGACTGATGTCGCCCGCATGAATGCCAAGCCTCAGCTTGAAATTTATGCGGATGATGTGAAATGCAGCCACGGTGCCACGGTTGGCCAGCTGGATGAACAAGCTATTTTATATTTGCAATCCAGAGGAATTTCCCGCCGTGAGGCCCGCTTGCTGCTTATGTCAGCGTTTGGCTATGAGATAATAAAAAAGGTAGAGGCCGAACCCCTCCGCGAACGCCTTTCAGATCTGGTAGATAAACGCCTCCGGGGTGAGCTGTCGCGCTGTAACAACTGCCCCCTTCATTGTCAATGATTCAATACCATGAGTGAGTTCCCGGTAGGTAAGATTCGAGAGGATTTTCCGGTTTTAAGCCGGGAAGTTTACGGTAAACCCTTGATTTATTTCGATAATGGCGCTACTACCCAGAAGCCAGTCCAAGTGATTGAAGTGATCAACCAATTCCACCGTGAACATAATGCCTCCATCCATCGTTCTGTTAATTTCCTAAGCGATACGATTACAGCATCATACGAGGAGGCAAGAGTTACAACCCAACGCTTTCTTAACGCTACAAAACCTTCCGAAACTATCTTCACCTCCGGTGCAACTGCTTCCATTAACCTGGTGGCTTTCTCTTTCGGAGAGACCTATATCCATCCAGGCGATGAGGTGATTCTCTCAACACTCGAACACCATTCCAATATCGTCCCCTGGCTAATGATGTGCGAACGTAAAGGAGCCTCAATCAAGGTGATACCTATTAGCGATCAAGGAGAACTCGACCTGGAAGCGTTCGCTCAACTGTTCAATAAACGAACCCGCATCGTGGCAGTTACCCATGTCTCCAACGTGCTGGGAACAATTAACCCGGTTGAAGAGATCGTCAAAATAAGCCATAGTAACGGAGTCCCGGTACTGATTGACGGTGCCCAGGCTATCCAACACGGTCCGGTCGATGTTCAGAAAATCGACTGCGACTTCTATGCCTTTTCCGGGCATAAGGTTTACGGGCCAACAGGCACAGGTGTGCTCTACGGCAAAGAAAAATGGCTCGAAACTTTGCCTCCGTGGCAGGGTGGTGGTGATATGATCGACCGAGTCACCTTTGAGAAAACTACCTACAATGAACTGCCTCTGAAATTCGAAGCCGGAACTACAAATTTTATCGGAATCATCGGACTGGCTGCAGCGCTGGAATACTTAAAGTCTATTTCTATCAAAGAGATCGAATCCTATGAGAAGCATATCGTTACCTACGCCAGTAACGCACTGCAACAGATTGATGGCCTCAAACTCTTCGGGCCTACAGGGCACAAGGCTCCAGTTTTCTCTTTTATACTCAATCAGATCCATCCCTACGATACCGGGGTGATCATCGACAAATTGGGAATCGCCGTGCGAACCGGTACCCATTGCGCTATGCCTCTCATGGACCGCCTCGGTGTCGATGGTACCGTGAGAGCTTCCCTCTGCTTTTATAATACCACCGAAGAGATCGATCGATTGGTTGAAGCCCTTGACGTGGTTAATACAATGTTGTCTTAATCCTTAACCAAATGACTATCAGTGAAATAACA
>JAAYIP010000311.1 GCA_012523435.1 Bacteroidales bacterium
AGGTAAAAGAGCCCGAATTCTGCAGCGATTTGTTAATTTCACATGAAAATGAGCGTTGAGCATGTTTGAACTGACCGAGGAAGAACAGAATCGCATACAGGAAGCTTACAGCGAGCTGATGGCGGGTTTACCAAAACACTTGGCACGTACCGACCGTGAGCTTATCCGTAAAGCTTATCTGTTCGCCTCTAAAGCTCATGGTACCGAGAAACGGAAATCCGGAGAGCCGTACGTGCTCCACCCTATCTCAGTAGCCCGTATCGTGTCGGAAGAGATCGGTTTGGGAACCAAGAGTATCGTCTGCGCCCTGCTACATGATGTAGTCGAAGATACTCACTATACCCTGGAACAGATTGAAGCTGAGTTTGGTACCCGCGTGATGAGCATTATCGACGGGCTCACCAAAATCACCGGGGCATTCGACAGTAACTCCTCCCTCCAGGCTTCCACCTTTCGTAAACTGCTGATGACCCTGGTAGATGATGTGCGGGTGATCCTGATCAAGTTGGCCGATCGGCTCCATAATATGCGAACACTTGATGCGCTGCCCCGCAAAAAACAGGTCAAAATTGCCGGAGAAACCCTCTACCTCTACGCCCCCCTCGCCCACCGTCTTGGACTCTATAATATCAAAACAGAACTTGAAGATCTGGCTCTCAAATACAAAAACCCGGAGGTTTACGAAGACCTTTCCAACCAAATCAACCGGTCGGAGAAAATCTCCGCCCACTTCATCAACAAATTTATTGAGCCGGTGAAACAAAAGTTGGAAGAGGAGAAATTCAAATTCGAGATCTTCGGCCGTAGCAAGTCGATTTACTCTGTCTGGCACAAAATGCAGGAAAAAGGAATACCCTTTGAACAGATTTACGATATCCTGGCTGTAAGAATTGTCTTTAAGCCTAAACCCAAAACCCCGGAAGCCTCGCAGTGTCTGCATATTTATTCACTGATCGCATCGATTTTTAAAGAGAAACCTGACCGGTTGAGAAACTGGGTTAGCCGCCCCAAAGCCAACGGATACGAAGCCCTGCATGCAACCTTCATGGGCCCCCACGGGAAATGGATCGAGGTGCAAATCCGGTCGGAACGAATGGATGACATCGCCGAACATGGATTTGCCGCTCACTGGAAATATAAAACCGGCGACACCAAAGAGGGCGAGGTTGACCGATGGCTGAAGAAAGTCTCTGAAACCATCAAAACTCCCGAATCGGGTGATGTAGAATTTGTGGATGATTTCAAGATGAATCTATTTGATAATGAGATCATCACGTTTACTCCTAAGGGCAAAGAGATCGTTCTCCCACAGGGATCCACCGCACTCGATTTTGCTTATGAGATTCACACCGAAATCGGAAAAAGAGCCATCGGGGTAAAAATCAATCATAAACTGGTGCCTCTTTCGCGAGCACTTAATACCGGCGATCAGGTGGAGATCCTCACGTCTGATATTCAGAGTCCCCAAATTGAACAACTCTCCTTTGTGAAGACCGCCAAGGCAAAATCTAGCATCAAAGACACTTTTAAAGACCTAAGAAAGAAGCAGATACAAGATGGCCAAAAAAACCTTGAGGAGCAGCTGAAGCAACTGAACTACCGTCCGCAGGCCAGTGTATTCCGGAAATTGTTTGATGCTTTCGGAGTTGGATCAAAGGAGGATCTGTACCAGATTCTGGGCCGGGATGAGATTTCGCTCGACAGCATCAAGAGGATCCTAAAAAAGAGATCGAAAAGCAAAGAGGTCAGATTCTGGAACCTTCAGATTTTTAGCAAGAAATCCGAACAACAGGCAATAGATCCGGGTGAGCCTCAGGAGGGAAAAGGGAAAGAAAAAGAGCCGTTTGAATTCCAGCTGGCCACCTGCTGCCACCCCATTCCCGGAGATGAGATCATTGGTTTCCGGAACCTGGAATCCATTCAAATCATCATCCATAAAGCCACCTGCGAAAATGCCATCCGCCTGATGTCGCAGAAAGGAAACCTGATCGTTCCAACTAAATGGACCTCCGTCAAGATGCTCGCATACCTGGCCAGAATTCATGTCAGCGGCATCGACCGCCTTGGCATCGCCAGCGATCTGACCAACACCATTTCGAAAGAACTCAATGTTAATATCCGATCGCTTAATATTGATGCACACGATGGTATTTTTGAAGGGGTTTTTGATCTTTATGTTCACAACACCCAGGACATCAACAGCCTTTTGTTTAACTTGAGCCGAATCAAAGGAGTCGATAGTGTCAAAAGAGTGGAAAAAATGGAGGAGAACTAATGGGATGTAAAGAGATTCAAGCCACTGTCAGGCAAATCTTTTCTAACTACATCGAAAAAAAAGGACTCCGAAAAACCCCGGAGCGATTTGCCATTTTAGATGAGGTTTATGCCAGAACCGGTCATTTTGATGTAGAAACACTCTATATCCAGATGAAAAATGCTAGCTACCAGGTCAGTCGCGCTACCCTATATAACACTATGGATCTGCTTATTGACTGCGGATTGATCGTTAAACATCAGTTCGGAAAAAATATCGCCCAGTTTGAGAAAACTTACCGGTGTCGTCAGCACGACCACATCATCTGCACCTCCTGTGGCAAAGTTGAAGAGTACTGCGATCCCCGCGTTCATGAAATTGAAAATACCGTTGCTCAAGTCTTGGATTACACGATCACCAAGCACTCGCTCTACTTTTACGGCATCTGTTCCGACTGCCGGAAAAAGAATAAAACCTGACCGGTTAAATCCGGTTAATAACTACCGGAAAGCTCCCTGCCCAACGCTGAAATATCAGGTTGAAATTTCTAATTTTGTACCTGCTTTTAATGATCCTTAACCTGTTAATTGTGTTAAAATGAAAGTTGATGTTCTTCTGGGTCTGCAATGGGG
>JAAYIP010000054.1 GCA_012523435.1 Bacteroidales bacterium
AGTCTGGCTAACCAAACCTACCGAGCGTTCGAAGTAGTCATCGTGGAAGACGGCTCGTCGATAAAATCAGACCAGGTCGTGGCTACCTATGCTGATCAAATGCCCATCCGGTATTTCGACCAGCCAAAATCCGGCCCTTCCATAGCTCGCAATTTCGGTATGGAGCAAGCGATAGGTGATTATTTGATCTTTGTCGATAGTGATTGCATACTGCCGCCGGATTACCTCATGAAGGTGGATGACTTCCTAGAAAAGCATCCGGTGGATTTCTTTGGTGGGCCCGATCGTGCCGCCGGGAATTTTAACCGGGTTCAGAAGGCCATATCTTACGCGATGACCTCTTTTCTGACTACCGGGGGCATCCGTGGAGGGCGCAGGCAGGTTTCCAAATTTCACCCTCGGAGTTTTAATATGGGCATCTCCCGTCAGGCTTGGATTGCTACCGGGGGATACCCAGTCACGCGAATGCACCCTGGCGAGGATATGGTTTTTAGTATCGAATTGATCAAGGCCGGCTTTACAACTGCCCTCATCCCAGAGGCGTTTGTTTATCATAAGCGGCGAACCAGCCTGAATCAGTTTTATCGTCAGGTCCATGGCTTTGGAAAAACCAGGGTGATCATCTCTAAAGTGTATCCGGATACCTTCAAACTCTTTTTTCTGTTACCCACGCTTTTCGTTTATGGGAATGGCCTGCTGGTTGCCCTCGCTATTCTGTTGGCTATACTCATGCATTGCGCCTGGCCACTTCTGTTGGCTGCCCCATTACTGCTTTGGCTTTTACTGGTTTATATTGATGCTACCATTCGAACCGGATCGCCGCTAACCGCATTTAAAGCGCTGCTTGCCTCGATGATACAAATGGCTGGGTATGGTACTGGCTTTCTGGGAGCCTGGTTCAAGGCATGTGTCAGAAAAGTAGATGAGTATGAGGTCTTTGGCAAAGGCTTCTATCCTGATCGCAAGCCCATTACGAGGTGATAAAATTCTCAATCTCAGTGATCTGATTTGGATTGAAGGGGTGGATTCTACCTTCGTACCTCTTGTTCCAAGTGATCTGCCGTTTTGCATACCGGCGAGTGTTACGCTTAATTAACCTGTTGGCTTCTTCCAGATTATACTCCCCATCAAAATGGCGAAAAAGCTCCTGGTAACCTACCGTATTCAATGCTGGTCGATTCCGATAGGGGAGTAGTCGTCGGGCTTCTTCTACCAATCCATCTGAAAACATCTGATCAACTCGCTGATCGATTCTCTGATATAACTCGTGGCGAGGCCGCACTAGTCCTATCATGATGATATCAAATTCACGGTTGACACGTTTCCCAGTACGAAAAGAGGAGAAAGGCTTACCAGTTGTCAGGCAGACTTCTAAGGCTCTTATGACCCTGGCAGGGTTTTTTCGGTCTACCTGCTCGCAAAATTCTGGGTCTAATTCGTGTAACTGAGTGATTAACTTATCAAGGCCTTCGGATACCTGTCGTGATTTCAGCTCCGCACGAATCGCTGGATCCGGGTCTGGAATATTGTCCACCCCATGGATGAGAGCATCTTGATAGAGTCCTGATCCACCTGACAGGATAACGGTAGGATGCTTCGGGAAAAGCGTGTTGAGCAGGCTGATCGCTTCTTTTTCGTAACGAAAAATCGAATAATCATCTGTAACCGATAGATTTCCAATGAAGTAGTGTTTTATTTCAGCCAGTTCCGATGAAGTTGGGACAGCTGTGCCAATTGACATTTCTTGATACATCTGCCTGGAATCACACGAGAGGATCAAGGTTTTCAAAGTCCGGGCAAGGTGAAGGCTGACGGCGGTTTTTCCAACTCCTGTGGGCCCGGTAATAACGATCAGTTGTGGCATGTGAAGGTCAGGTCAGGATAATGAAATTAGAAATTCCAGAGTATCTACTCCATCGGCATAATCCCACAGGGCTGGCTGTTGCACTGATCCAAAAAGAACCGGTTTAAAAGAAGTCGGAGCATGTCCGACTACGCACTGAATCTCATCAATATTGTCAGACAGCCAATAATTGAGTTCGTTTAGACTATTGTAATACAATGCATTAATCGTAGCGATCGGTGAGTTTAGGAACGGATTATCGACAAGCAGAATAGCACCTGCATCGATAAACGGAATTTTGAGGAGTTGAAGTCGGGCTTTCTGGTATCTAAGGTTGTCTTGCAGGGGAGGTATTATTTCAAAATCGGTATAATTCCGAATAGTTTTGATCAGTTTGGAGCTATCGTAACCGCTGGGCATAAGTATAGAAGAGACGCTTCTACATCCCAGCCCGTAATAGTGAAGGATATCGCCTGCTAGTCCACTTAGTTCTTCGGGGGATTCAGTTCCGTCAAGAACGGCAGGTGTTATGCGTGTTTTGCGGATGATAGCTGGCAGGTGTCCGTAATTTTGCAGGTGGTATCGTGCGGTGTTGCTGCTGCCCGATGCGACAAGGGCAGCAGGGTTGGATGGAGTAGCTGCTCCAAAACCTATATGATTTTGGAATTCTGATTCTAACTCGATGAGTTTGGAAGCGAGGTAGGGTAGGAGAAGGTTATCTCGGGAGGAGAGTTGGCCGGTAAACCGAAACCCTGCGATCAGGACACAGAGAAAGTCGTGAAACCCTGCCAATGGGATATTCCCAGCAGCGATAACCAGAATTTCGGTTTTGAAATGACTGGTAATTAGCTGGTAAGGTGCGATCCATTTTTGAAGGGTAGATTCCTGGAGCAGGTTAGCCCAGTTTTGATAGGCTCGGTTGACTTCTCTGGGGGTAAAGAACGGGTTTTTGGAAAGTTGTTTTTGGAGCAACTCATCGGGTAAGGGGTTTTCCCGCATGAATTCTCCCAGTTTGATGAAGGCGTTTATTCTCCGTTGGAGGTTCATCAGAAAATAGAAAGACCTGACAGGTTAAGATAAACCTGTCAGGTCTTTCCCATTGGGTATTATTAAAAGAGTTTGTAAATCAGATCAACAACGCGGCAGCTATAGCCCCATTCGTTGTCGTACCATGAGAACACCTTGACCGTTTTCCCGCTGACCATGGTGCTAAGGGCGTCGAAGATTGAGCTATGGGTGTTATGGATAATGTCGACCGAAACGATTGGGTCTTCGGTATATTCCAGGATACCCTTCATTGGGCCTTCAGCGGCCTCTTTCATAGCGGCGTTGATTTCGGCGACTGTGGCTTCTACCTTCAGGTTAGCGACCAAGTCGACAAGGGAACCTGTAGGGGTTGGGACGCGTACAGCACACCCGTCCAGTTTGCCTTTCAGCGCGGGAATCACTTTCCCGACGGCTTTAGCGGCACCGGTGGTTGTCGGGATTTGAGAGACAGCGCATGAGCGTGCTCTGCGGAGGTCTTTGTGTGGCCCGTCGAGAATCAGCTGGTCGTTGGTATAGGAGTGGATGGTAGTCATGAACCCATTTTCGATGCCGAACTTGTCGTTCAGTACTTTAGCGATAGGTGCGAGGCAGTTGGTGGTGCAGCTAGCATTGGAAACGCACACGTCGGTTGGGCGGAGGGCTTCTTCGTTCACTCCAAGGACAATCATATTGTCTATTTCATCTTTAGCGGGAACGGTGAGGAGGACTTTTTTCGCGCCATTTTTGAGGTGATCGCCATAGCCACCTTTTTCGCTCTCTCTTTTAGTGAAAACACCGGTTGATTCAATAACCACGTCAGGAGTTTCCGCCCATTTGATATGGATAGGATTTCTTTCAGCAGTCACCGAGATTTTTTTCCCGTTGACAATGATTCCTTCTTGGTCGTAGCTAACCTCTCCATTAAATTTTCCCTGGGTGGAGTCATATTTTAGAAGGTGGGCTAGCGTTTTAGTATCGGTGAGGTCGTTGATTCCAACAACCAAAAGGTCCGCTCTTTCGAGGATCAGTTTAAAAACGTTACGGCCGATCCGGCCGAATCCGTTAATTCCAACTTTAATTTGAGCCATAATTCTTCACTTATTGATTAAACATCATTAATTCTAAATTGCGCACAAAAATAATCAAATCAGTTGGTTTTATCAAGGAGTGATGGGCATGTATGGAGGTCTGAGCAAAAAAAAACCCGAAGGGACTCTTCGGGTTTTTTTTTCATTGAATCAGTATTACCTGACCACAAATTTTGAAGTTGTCTGTTGATTTCCTGCGTTCATCCGGATCAGGAAAGTACCTGAGCCGAGGTCAGAAGAATCGAATGACATTTCGTTTGATCCGGCCGGTTGATTTCCGAGGTTGATATTTTTCACCAGTTGGCCTTGCAGGTTATAGACCTGGAATAGTACGGGTGAATCATTTTCAATGGAGTAGCGGATAGTTGCCACATCGCTAACTGGATTCGGTGTGATATTCACCTCTATGTTACTGGCCACGATTGGGTTCGTAAAGGTTGAACCGCCCTTGCTTTCGAAGGTGTTTGATGTGTAGAGGCCACGTCCAAAGGTAGCGGCATAAATCACTCCGTGGTTAGTAACACCCAGTTCTGGGTTGTTAGCGAACTTCTGCTGTCTGATCTCGTACACCGGAAGAATTTCCATGCCGTTATTATTTTCGCTGGCCCAAGTTGGGGTGGGTGCGAAAATATTCGCAGTTGAATAGACTCCATATTCGGTACCAACGATAACTTCACTACTGTTTCTCCAGTTGAATAGTGAGGTATAAACTGGAGCCTGGGGCAGGTTGCCTTGTACCGGGACGAAGCTGTTCACCGAATCAGCGGCTGTTAAGGCATTGCGACACAGGTATATGTAGTTGTCATTACCGTAGTTGCCGCATGTAACCAAAACATTATTAGCATTATTATGGTCGATGGCGATGCTGGTGACTACCTGATCGAAGGCACCGATCAGTGCTGTTTCTACGACAGCGGTTGGCAGACCGGTTGCAGGATCCCAAGCGTCGGTGTCCATTGTACGGCGGTCGCGACCATTTTCCAGGTTTGTCACGCGGTACATATAGTACAGGCTATCGGAGTTATCCCAGAGGGCTGCAAATAGGTTTTTCCCATCAGCGGAGAATTCAACCTTCACGAGCTGATCTTGTTCCTCAAGACGATCGCGTTTGATGACGGTATGGAATTGGTTGGTATATTCATCTCTACCGTTCAGCGGGTGGCGGTTTACTTTAGCGGAGGCTTTACCCTGTTTACCAACTACTAGCATAGCCTGGTAGGTATCCTGAACTTTCAGGGTATCGCCGGCAGTCAGGTCGGCTTCGAGGACGCGGCGGATCGGAAGTTTGCGGATCATACTCTGTGCAACGATTGTTTCCCCTGCGCTGTAATCACGGTCGGCAACAAAATTAACGGTATCCCAAGATAGAGGATCGTAAAGGGTTTCGTGCAGAGCGATTGGTGACAGCCAGGCGCCACCATTAGCGTAGGTATAGTAGTTCTGGTAGGTCGACTGGTTTTCGATCAGCAGCCGGCGATGAACGGTTCCGCCCGGAGTAGTGTAGAATTTGAAATCCGGATCGAGCATGGAGATGTCAGCTTCGCCACCATGCCTAAAACTCAGGAACTGGGCGAGAAAGGCGCCGCCCCACCAGGTTGCGTATTTCGGATCGTTTCCTTGGAAGTCCATATAAAGGATGCCGTTATCCATCGAACCTCCCAGGACTTCTCCTGTAGGTGAGTAGGCTACTGAGAAGAACTGGGTAACATTATAGTTACGGTTAATGGTCCTCCAGGTAGTGCCGCGATTATCGCTAACGGCTACTCCACCGCTGGTGCCCACAAAAACGCTATTTGGATTTGCTGGATTGAACAGGATGATATGTTGATCACGGTGAACATAGAATCCGCGGTTTGGTAAATCGGTTGGTTCGTCGATGGTTATTTTCTCCCAGTTTGTGGCAAAGGACCAGCTATAAAGATCTTTACCACCAATCATGATGAATTCAGGATTGGCTGGGTCAACAGCGATAGCCAGAGCATAGTTTCCTTCTGTTCCCAGTGGGTTGAAATAACTGGATCCACCTGGTCCGATAACTGACCAAGTCAAGCCTTTATCCTTTGACTGGTAAATATTGCTTAGTGGATAATCTGTGCCCGAGATTCCGGCTGCGATGCAGTAAACAAAATTCGGATCACTTGGAGCGAAGGCGAACATCATCCTGGAGACGTTAGCGTCGAGAATCAAGTTTTCTTCCAAACCGGTGGCTGAAGAAATTTTGGTGAA
>JAAYIP010000312.1 GCA_012523435.1 Bacteroidales bacterium
AAGAAATTTGTCTCTTGGTGATAGTAGCGACGAGGACACACCCGGTAACATCCCGAACCCGGAAGTTAAGCTTGCCAGCGCCGATGGTACTTGGGGGGTAGCCCCCTGGGAGAGTAGGTCATTGCCAAGAGACTTTTCATTTAACATCCCTAACGGCTTTCATTAATACTGTCATCCTGAGTTTCTTTTGCACAGGATCTTAGATTTTCCCCAACCCCACTGGCTGGCGATCTGCAGTTATGTTGGTATGGGCAAAGGATTAAATTCAGACTGCCACGACACTTGTGTCGCTCGTCTTTGCGAACCCCCGTTTCAGTAATTCGGTGCTTGATGGAGTAAATCTAAGGGGGCGTGGCAATCTGCAGTTTCTTATCAATTTTCATTACCAGTCTACCCCGAACAACTTAAAACATATCTTTAAGTAAATCTCTCCAATCAGAATTCAGCAATGCAATTTACTTTCCTTTGGCTGCTCTGGATCCTGCCTTGATTATTTTTCGTAATCCATGGTTGAAAATATTAAACGATTATTTTTGTTTATCCCGATAGAGGAGCGACTAAAGGGCAGACTGCCACGACCCTTTGCCAAACATAGCTGCTTTGCTCTAACCTGGTTCGCTGGCAATGGGTCTCGCAGTGACGCCCGTGTCGCTCGTCATCGCGAGCGAAGGATTTTAGATTATCTCCACAACCGCCGGAATCTGCGGTAAGCGTCAAATCAGGCTATCCTGAAGGCTATGCCAGCGCTAGCAGAAAATCCGGCTGCTTGTCATAAATCGCTTCTATAGGCAACAAAATCTCGTCAAAATCAGCAATACCTAACATTCTTAATCCTGTATGGGGTGTTCTTTTTGGTATACCCGGAATTCAGCTATTTTTTCGTCTGACATACCAAGCTCTTTCAATTCCTCGTCTGTGAAGTCTTGCATCATATCAAGCATAGCAAAATCATAGTTTTTGTTCCATTTTATACTTTTGTCCATTTTAATCCTTTCTCAATCTCATAAACACTACATCCGCTTCTCCCGGAGTCAAGTTGGCTTCTCTTTTGTATTCTTCAAAACCAAATTGAGAATACCAGCCCGGTAAGAAATCATCCAAGCAATCCAAAGTGACAGCACCTCTTTCAATAGCTAACCAGACCGACCTTTTTCCCTGATTGTTAGTAGAAAAAACGCTCTGGAGGTCCCCGTTGTCAAGAATAAACCTATTGTAGACATACTCGTGTAATAACATTTCCTTTTAGGCAGTTTCTTTGTTCGAAAGCAACACGGTTTTCTCCCATTTAACCCCACGTTTTGTGCGATTGCCACTTTTCCGAATTCCTAACTCAGAATCGTGATCGCTTAATGCACCTCCTACGAAAGAATGGTAATTACGATGATCTGCAAGATCTGCGTGTACCGAAGTCATTCGAGGATCCTCAGACACATCTTTAGTATAAAAAACCGGACCAAGATCATCGACGACCTGTATTAATGCATACAACGAAATTTTTAGTCTGCTCATGGCAACCTCTTTCATAATAAACAAGCAACCATAGATAAGTGAAACAGCAAGTTAAGCATAACAGCAAACCGCGACGCTAAAATTGTGTGCCTTAAATTCATATGAGGTATTCAGAGATGATATATTCTACACTCCTGCCGACTAAAGCAGTATGCATATTGAGCCTGGATGCATATAACGTTGAGGAGCCTTCGCGGACAGCAAAAAAAGTGAGCGATTGTGCGTCTATCGCCTGGTTTCGATGTCCATTCCGGGGATTCTGGTTTTGCGTTCGAGGAATTTGAGCAAAGCATCCAGCACGAAGACCATCACCAGGTATACAACCGCTATTGCCAGATAGGTGCCCACAAAATCGAAAGTTGCGGT
>JAAYIP010000313.1 GCA_012523435.1 Bacteroidales bacterium
AGGCTGATATTCCCAATTGTCCGGCCAATGATTTGCCGAGGCGGAGTAATTTCTGCAATCCGATAATTATCAGGTAGTTGTAAGTAGGAAACGAGATTGGGATTTGTCAGACGTTCGGCCACGATCTGTCCAAATTCCTCTTCCGGGCTGAGGACTTCGTGGGCACCGATCTTTTCGAGGATCAGCCGGGCACGTTTGCCTGTAGCACGTGCGATAACACGTTTGACCTTCAGCTCCAGAAGCAGGACGGTACAGAGCAGCAGCTGCTCCATATCCTGCCCGATTGCTACCACCACTGCATCCATGTCGGTGATGTTCACCTTCAGTAGCGCTTTTTTGTCCGTGGCATCCAGTGCAACGGCCGAGGTGACTTTATCGGCAAAGGAGTCAACCACCTCTTCGCGCGCATCGATAGCCAGCACTTCTGCTCCGGAGTTTGTCAGAGCTGTGCAAATCGCCCGACCAAACTGGCCGAGGCCGATTACCGCAATCTTTTTCCCAGTCATTTTGATAAAGAGTAAAACTACAAAGGTACGGAAACTGGAAATACCAAGGTTTGCCCTGAATCGAAAACCATTCCAATAGCAAAATGCTTAACTTTTAAACCCCCAGTCTTTGCAAGTGCTTGGCCCAGCCGGGGATGGTTTCGGTAAATAATTAGGAAAAAAAGTATATTTTTGCCCGATACTTATCCCAAACAAATGGCAGTAGTCGGAGTTTTGCTTAATGGTGTGGTTAAAAAGACCAGCGCCAGTATTAAGAAGAAGCATGTTATCGGACACGAAATTCAGGAAAAAACCCTCAAGAAATTATTAAGCAAAGCACGGAACACTCAGTTTGGCCAAGCCTACGATTTCGATGAGATTCTTTTATTATCAGATCCGGTTGCCCGGTTTCAACAGAAGGTCCCAATTTTTAATTACGAAAAGATTTATGCCGAATGGTGGCATAAGTTGCTAAAGGGCGAGCAACGTAATGTTTGCTGGCCTGGGACGGTGAGATATTTTGGGCTCACCTCTGGTACCTCTAACGATTCATCAAAACGTGTTCCGCTCACCAATGATATGATTCGTGCCATTCGCAAGGTTGGCATTCGCCAGTTGTTGGCCCTTGCTGAATACGACCTTCCTCCACGCTTTTACGAGAAATCAGTACTGATGCTCGGTGGATCCACTACCCTGAACAAAATGGCTACCTATTTTGAGGGTGATCTGAGCGGAATCATGGCGGGAAGGCTACCTTTTTGGTTCAATAGCTTTTACAAACCCGGCAGACCACTCGCACGTGAGCGGGATTGGGGAACCAAAATCGATAAGATGGTGGAAAAAGCTCCTGAATGGGATATCGGAGGGATCTCTGGTGTGCCTGCTTGGGTGCAAATCCTTCTGGAAAAGGTGATCGCACGATATGGCCTTAACCATATCCATGATATCTGGCCGAATTTTAAAGTATATGCCCACGGAGGCGTTAGCCTGGAACCCTACCTGAAAAGCTTTAACCGACTCCTCGGTCAGGAAATCATCTACCTGGAAACTTACTTGGCGTCTGAAGGTTTTCTGGCTTTTCAGCGCGATAAGGGTGCCGATATGCAGTTGGTCTTGAATAATGGGATCTTCTTCGAATTTGTTCCTTTTGATCAGAGTAACTTTACAACCGACGGAACACTGGTGGAAAACCCAGAAGTACTGACCCTCAGAGATGTCCAAGAAGGTAAAGAGTATGCCCTGCTGATCTCTACCTGCGCTGGAGCATGGCGATATTTGATCGGAGATACAGTGAAAATTACTAACAAGGAAAGGGCGGAAATTATCATAACCGGCCGGACAAAACACTTCCTGAGCCTGTGCGGTGAACATCTGTCAGTTGATAATATGACTAAAGCATTGCATATTGTTTCTGAAGATATCGGATTTGACATCAGGGAGTTTACCGTTCAGGGGATGGCTTACCAAGGCCTTTTCGCCCACAAATGGTACCTCGGAATCGATGAGGCGATGGTCTCTCCCGATGAGATCAAGGAACGACTCGACCAAGCCCTGAAGTCGGTTAACGATGATTATGCTGTTGAACGGAAAGCTGCCCTGAAAGAGGTGCTGGTCGAAATCCTGCCAAACCAACTTTTCTACGATTTTCTAAAGTTTAAAGGCAAAGAGGGGGGGC